>JAQSYS010000117.1 GCA_029256005.1 Sedimentibacter sp. | reverse complement strand
TTTCTTCAAGATTATTACATAAATCTGATTTTGTGAGTACCACCACGGGAGTAGCACCGCTATCCCATGCAACACCAATATATCTTTCAATTCTCCTCACATTAAAGTCATTGTTAAGTGACATACATATAAAAACAATATCAATGTTCGCAGCCACAACCTGCTCATTATTTGATGTTCCAGCAGCTTTTCGGATAAAGACACTTTTTCTTGTCAATACATGATGAATTATTGCACTTCCCTCATCATTGACATCTAGCATTACAAAATCACCTACAGCCGGATAATCAGATAAATTTATTGCTTTGTAACGAAATTTACCTGAAACTTGAGCTCTTAATTCGCCGCTCTTTGTAATAACTTTATATAAACCTTTATCTTGGGAAGTAATCCTTCCTATAGACATTTTTTCATATAAATTGGACTCGTTAATAAACCTTTCGCTGAGCCCATAGCTTTTCATATCAATTTCTACCATTTATCCTCCTAAAAATAAAATCAGTTGGAGGCATATTACTATATATTATATACCTCCGCTTTTGCAGCTCTATCTGTTACTATGTAATTAATCATAAGACAACACTCCTTTCGAGAAAGTTTAATATATAATAAATCACTATATATGTAAAAATATTCTACAACAGAATATTAATAAATTCAATCAAAATGTTAATTATTTTGTAAAAGCTATTGATTTTTTATATGAAAAGCTTTATTGTTTAAACTATAAATTTTAGGGTATTTAATTACTAAATAATGTAAATAGGAGAAGACTTTTGAAGGATAATAATCAAGAAAACAATATTTTCAAAAAAATATTGAATATATTGATAAACAAAGATGCTTTGTTGATAGTGACGAAGTATGGTGTTTTTGGTATTGTTTGGATATTGTTGTCTGATTACATTTTACAAGAATTAATAAGTGACTTCGAGACATATAAACTAATTCAGATATACAAGGGTTGGTTTTTTATTTTTATAACAATTGTGGTTGTTTACATCTTAATATACAGACGAGATAATAAAATAAAAAAGGCAACAGACCAATCATACAAAGCCATTAAGGAATTAAAACATATGGCTTATTACGACGCACTTACAGGATTGCCAAACAGGGTTATGTTTAACGATAAAATGAAAAACCTCGCAAACAATTCGAATGAAAGGTTTGCAATTGCGCTTTTGGATATTGATAATTTCAAATACATTAATGATACAGTTGGACACTATGTGGGTGATGATTTTCTTAAATATATATGCAATAAATTGTCAAATGAAATAAAAGCTCCCAACATAGTAGCACGACTGGGAGGAGATGAATTTGCAATACTGTTTAAGGATTTCGAATCAGAGGAAACCTTATTGAATAAATTAGAAGCTATTAAAGTCTGCATTGGTAACATATGGTTTACAGATGGCAGGGAATTCTTCATTTCTGTAAGTATAGGAGTATCAATATGTCCAAATGATGGATGTGACCATGAAACATTGCTTAAAAATTCAGATATTGCTATGAATGCAGCTAAAAAGGACGGGAAAAACAAAATTTTATTTTATGAAGAATATATTCATGAAGAGACTTTATGGCATATCAAAATAGCAAACAAACTTCAAAAAGGATTAGATAATCACGAGTTTGAATTATATTATCAACCTCAAATTGAACTATCATCAGGTAAAATAAAAGGTATGGAAGCGCTGATAAGGTGGAATCACTTACAAGAATTTATGTCGCCGGCAGAGTTTATACCTGTTGCAGAAATAACAGGGCATATTTACGAACTAGAAAGAAGAATAATCAGAAATGTTTTAATTCAAAAAAAGAAATGGATTGATCAAGGATTAGAAAATGTTGATATATCCATAAATCTATCAAGCAAATCACTTATAAGCAGCTCGAATTTTAAGAAGATAGAGGAGATTTTTTCTGAATTTGATATGGATTATTCTAATATAGTAATAGAAATTACCGAAACAGCTGCACTTTCAAATATTGATATTGCAATTGAAAGACTGAATATTCTAAAAAGCAAAAGTCTTAAAATAGCTTTAGATGATTTTGGAACAGGATACTCATCAATCACACATTTGATGATGCTACCAATTGACATAATAAAGTTGGATAAAAGTTATATAAATTCAAAGTATGGAGGTACAAAGGATATACAAGTTGTTAAATTCATTGTATCTTTAGCCCATGATTTAGGACTCACGGTGGTTGCCGAGGGAATAGAGACAATTGAACAGATGAATTATCTTAAAAGCATTAATTGTGAATATGGACAAGGTTATTTTATAGGAAGGCCAATGAGTTTGTGTCAGATTAATGAATTGTTGCAAAATGACAAGTATATGAAAAAAACCTCAGATTGATTAAATTGTATTCCCCCTTATGTAAGTAGTAAAAATAATAAGGGGTTTTATTTATTTGATTTTAAAAAGCCAAAATTTATGTTATAATAATGTACAAAGACAAATCATCTGATACTTTTATGATGATGTTAGATTAAATATAGGGAGTACAAATTGAGTACAGAAAATTTTAAATTCTTCCAAAATGCAAAGTGTGAATATTTCCCATGCCACAAAACAAATGATGGAGAAAACTTCAATTGCCTGTTCTGTTATTGTCCATTGTATATGTTGAAAGATGGATGTGGGGGCAATTATAAAAAAAACCACGGAATTAAAGATTGCACAAGTTGTCTTGTTCCGCACAATAAAGGAAGCTATGAAATTATAATGTCAAAAATGAAGGAAGTCATAAAGAATGGCAGTGATTTCTAACATTTAATATGTTGGAACTATTTATTAAAAAAATATTGGAAAATAAAGTATTAAATGATTAATAAGGGTAAAATTACATATGATACTAAAGAAGAGCGGTGATTAAAATGAATGATCTGATATTTAAAACCTATGCTGTTACAAATGAAATTGACTTGAACAAAATTGCTGTGGAATGCAACATCAAAAAAAAATATACATGGGAAGAACCTTTGATACTTCAAGACAGTGTTTTAGAAAGAATAATTGGAGAAAAAGCTTCTGAGACGGAAAAAATATTGGTATTTTCTTTCGGAAGCATAGTTTTAATCAATTCCAATAAAGAACATACTGAATTATTTATTAAATATCTTAAAAAGATAAAACCAGAGATAGATATTGAGCACTATAGTAGATTTCAAGATGATTATGCAATTCATTTAACAGACGGAGAGGAAATTGATTTTACAGACAAGTATGTTGAAATTCCAAGCCGTGAATTGTTTTATTCTGAACTTGTTTCAATGGTCATAGCAAAGTCAGTTGCTCTTGAGCGAATAGAAGAGCAGCTTGGAAAAATCCTTGACAACATTGAAGGCAAAATTGACAATCTTGAAAAGGGAAAATTAAATGTAGGCAATAAGGATCTCGCAAAAACTACTTCAAGAATAGTACGCCATGAATATAATACCATAGCATATGTAATGATACTTGACAAGCCCGATATAACTTGGATTAACAGTGATGCAGCTTCTTTCTATGAACGAATGTCAGAATTTTTTGAATTGAATGATCGTTATGAAGTAATAAAAAGCAAGACTGAAATATTAAAAAGCATAGTGGACGGACTTGCTGATATAAGCAGCTCTATCCGGGGTTTGAAGCTGGAATGGATTGTAATAATATTGATTGTTATAGAAGTAATTCTTATGTTTCTCGATTTGTTTAAATAGAGGCTGCTATGAATATTATAATGTTTAATACATTCAAAGTTGCAACTAGGCTGCCGCTTGTTCAGGTAGCTTCATATTTTGACTTAAAACAGGATGCAGGCTGGAAGGAATACATAAAAATTGGCAGTGATGATATCGAAAAAATTTTCAAGTATGGATCCAGCAATAAATCAGTGTATTTATATAAATATGGTTGCATCACATTTGTAAATTTTAAATATCACGAAATTCATTATTTTTTTGAATTCCTTAATAAGATTTATGTAGAACTGGAAAATGATCTTATTTCAAGATTCAGTGAAACACATGTTATGACAATTGATAAGAAAGGCTATGTGAGGTTGTGGGATGATACTGAAGAAATATATAAATTCAATGATACCTTAATTGATATTGTTGCCACGACATTGGCAAAATCCACAGAGCTTTCTAAAATTGAAACAGAACTTCATAGGGTGCTTGATGAATCAGAACAATTAATTAATTATTTAAATCATGGAAGGTTAAGAGCCAATTCTAAAAAGGTAATTTCTATAATAGCTCAATGCACAAGATTCAAATATAGAAGCATTGAAAGTGTGAGGTTGCTTGACAGACCGCCAGAGTTTGATAGGACTATTGAAACCAGAAGGATATTTGATGACTTCGGTGTTTTTTTTGAATTAAACGATAGATATACTACAATGCTTAGCAGGACTGATGTTTTGGATTCAATTACCGAAGAATATTTCAACTATAAAAGCAGCCAATCAGAGTTCAGACAGTTAATGTTTGAGATAATGCTTTTGGCAATTTTTCCACTCATGCATTTTATATAAAAAAGTTATTATAAAAAAATAATATTTATTTTGATTAAATAGTAAAGTAGTAGGTGTAATGGATAGGCTGAATAAAAGAACATTTGAATAAATTTGTTTTTTGTTCCAAGCTTTCCATTATAAAAATAGATGAATGGAAGTGTAAGAAGAGAAAATTGTTGGACCCAGGATGACATGAAATTTACTGTAAACATACCAAGGCTGACAAACTTTAGACGCTTTAGCTTATCAAAGGACCTTGTATAATAGAACAATAGGATATAAATAATTCCAATAGCATTGTAATCTACATTCAAAATAATTGCCACTATGCAAGCTGCTAAAATGATTACAGTCTTATTGTAATTGAATTTTTCTTCTTTATTTTCTAATATGAAAATAGTTATCAGACCTAAAAACAGTGTGAAAAAAATATTTTGATGTGCAAAACCTATTCTATTGTAAAACGCTAAGTCAAATGGAATTTCAGAAATTAATGCAAATAAAAATAATCTTTTAATATATTTTTTAACATTTGAAGTGTGGAAATATCCTTCTACAAGTAAGAAACAATAAATTGGGAATGCAAGTCGTCCAATAATTCTATATGTCAATATATCGTGTTGAAAAATTGCACCAAAATGATCGATAAACATAGTGATAAGTGCTAAAACTTTTAAAATAAATACATTCATTAATTTTCTCCGAAGTTTAATTATAACTTTATTAAATATCCCCTCCAGTCTAGGTGGCGGGTCGCACTTGATTTTTTAATTAATTATATAATAAAAATAGATTTCATACAAGTATTTCCAAGGTAATATAAATACTAAAATTATATTGTAAATTTAGATAAGTTCCTTTACAATTATTTTGTTTGCACGTTTGATAAAGTAAATTTTAAATTATTTATGAGAGAGGTTTTTATGATAAAAGAATTTGAAGGAATACTTCCAATGATAAATGAAAAGACATACATAGCAGAAGGAGCACAACTGGTAGGTAAGGTCGTAATGGATGAATATAGCAGCATTTGGCACAACGTAGTTGCAAGAGCTGATGTTAATTCTATTAAAATTGGTAGATATACAAATATTCAGGATAATGCTGTTATTCATGTTGAAGATGCAAATCCAACAGTAATAGGCGATTTTGTTACAGTAGGGCATGGGGCAATACTTCATGGCTGTTTGGTAGAAGACCATTGCTTAATTGGTATGGGTGCCATTGTTTTGAATGGAGCTGTTATAGGAAAAGGAAGCATAATTGCAGCAGGTGCATTAGTTAAAGAAAATGATATCATCCCTCCATTTTCTATGGTTGTGGGAATACCAGGTAAAGTTGTTAAAACACTTCCTGAAAATACTGAGCGCACACATGCTCAGGCTATAAAGTACAAGACTTTATGGTCCCAAAGATACGGGTATATGCCGGATGCTGGTGGTGAAGTTTACGGTGGAGAGCAGATTGTATAAAAAAAGTTGCTAACGCAACTTCCGCTATGGGGACCTATGTCCCCCTTCGGCGTAAAAATGCTAACGCATTTTTACTGAGCACCCCCCTTTAATGA
>JAQSYS010000116.1 GCA_029256005.1 Sedimentibacter sp. | reverse complement strand
ATGGAGAAATTAAAGATAAAACTTGAAGGAGATCATCATGAAAGGATTCGCTAAAAGAGTTTTATTCTTTATTTTTTTTATTGCAATTTTATTGGCGGCTGTTTATTATGGCTATGATTTAAAAACAAATCCATATGTTTTGACAAAAGTAGAAGATAATGAAGTGATTGAAACTGAAGGTAAATATATAATACCTGGAGGACAGACAATCGGTGTTGAATTAAAAACTGAAGGAGTCCTTGTTGTTGGTTTGGCAGACATAATCAGCACTGACAAATTATCTGTTTCACCTGCAAAATTAGCAGGAGTTCAAATTGGAGATAAAATTATTTCTATTGATTCGATACCAATTGAAGGAACAGATGATATTTTAAATTACACTGTTGAAAAGGGTGTTAAGAATTATAATTTTACTATAGAGAGAGAAGGTAAGTTATTAAACTTTAACATATCGCCCGTTCAAACATATGATAGCAATGAGATAAAATTTGGATTCTGGGCAAGGGATGATATAGCTGGAATAGGCACTATAACTTTTGTAGATCCCGAAACTGGCAAATTCAGTGCAATTGGTCATGGAATTTCAGATTCAGACACTGGCTCGCTAATTGATATAGAATCAGGTACAATTTCAAGAGCAAATATCACGAATATTAAATTAGGTAAAAAAGGTGAACCCGGAGAAATTATTGGATATATATTAAAAAATGAAGACAGTCTCGGTACAGTTGCAAATAATACTAACTTTGGAATATACGGTAATATAAATAATAAAAGTATGGGATTTTTTAGTAAAGATTTAATTGAAGTCGGTAAAAAAGAAGAAATTAAAATAGGTCCCGCAGAAATATATTCATGTGTAAACAATGAAATAAAAAAATATGATGTAGAAATAACAAAAATATTTTATCAAAATAAACCTGATGAAAAAAGCTTTGTTATTAAAATAGTCGATAACGAGTTGTTGGAGTTGACAAATGGAATTATTCAAGGTATGAGTGGATGTCCTGTAATTCAGAACAATAAGATTGTTGGTGCTGTAACACATGTTTTTATGAATGATCCAACAAAGGGATATGGTATTTATATAGAATGGATTTTCGATCAAATATATGATGAAGCAGAATGATTTTTTTGAGGTAATTTAAAATCTGAAGTCATTTTAAGCGAAGCAGAAGAATCTCGTATTTAATTATGAGTCTTCGCTATCGCTCTAATGACAAGAATCGAGTTTATAAAGGTTGATGAAACGATAATTCGTTTCATTTTTTTATTGTTTTAAAGTATAATATTGTAAAAGAATAATATAAATAGAATAAAGGAGGTGAAAAAAAATATATTATAAAAAATAAAAAAAATTTTTAGAAAAAAAAAGGGTTTTTTGATTTATTTGCGTATAATATAAATAGATAATAAAATAACTATGGGGGATTTTCATTATGCAAAAAAAAGTTAAGGTAGTTATAGCGGATGATAACAAGGAGTTTAGGTTAATACTAAAAGATTTTTTAGTAAGTAAAAATGTCTTTGATGTTGTTGAAATGGCTGATGATGGCTTAAAGGCATTAGATGCTGTGGAAAAACATGAACCAGACATTTTAATTTTAGATATTATTATGCCGCACTTGGATGGGTTGGGGGTAATGGAAAAGCTTCATAAAAAAGAAATGAAGAAGTTTCCAAAGGTTATCATTTTATCAGCTGTGGGACATGACAAGGTAACACAAAGAGCAATTAATATGGGAGTAGATTATTACATAGTAAAACCTTTTAATTTCGAATCATTTGCAGACCGATTAATTCAAATCTCTGAATTAGAAACTTCAAGAGTTCAAAATAAGAGCAAGGAAATCGTTTATAACGAGAAAGTAAATCAAGAATTAAGTTTGGAAGTTAAGATAACTGAGATATTGCATGAGGTAGGGGTACCTGCACATATTAAAGGTTATCAGTATCTTAGAACTTCAATAATTGATGTTGTTGGTAACATCGAGCTTTTAGGAGCTATAACCAAGGAATTATATCCTATGATTGCAACAAAATATGGAACAACTCCAAGCAGAGTGGAAAGAGCAATCCGCCATGCAATTGAAGTGGCTTGGACCAGAGGAAAAATCGAAACAATAAATAATATTTTTGGGTATACTATTCATAATAATAAAGGAAAACCTACTAATTCTGAATTTATAGCAATGATAGCAGATAAGTTGCGTTTAGAGCAAAAGGTATCTTAATACACTTAATTATTGAAACATACTGATATCACATTCATATTAGTATGTTTTAATTGCAATTAGGCTTGACAAAAACATTTATTATTATTACAATTAAGCGGATATAAAAAATAAATCAAAAATAATAAAAATTGCAAGAATTATAGGAGGCAATTTTGAATAATGAAATAACCGTTAAAAGTGAAAAAATATTTGAAGGTAAAATAATAAATCTAAGAGTTGACACTGTTGAGCTAGAAAACCAAAAATATGCAAAAAGAGAAATAGTTGAACATAAGAGTGCTTCAGCTATACTTGCATTGAACGAAAATAATGAAATTCTTTTGGTCAGACAATATAGGAAGGCTGTAGAAGATTTCATTTATGAACTTCCAGCAGGGATATTGAATATAGCAGAAGAGCCAATTGAATGTGCTTTAAGAGAATTGAAAGAAGAAACAGGCTATAATGCTGAAAAAATCAAACAAATATATGAATTTTACACCTCACCAGGTTTTACAAATGAAAAATGCTTTTTGTTTTTAGCTGAGGGTTTAATTTTTTCATCTACAAAATTTGATGAAGATGAGTGTATTGAAACAATAACAGTTAACAAGGAAGAAGCAATAAAAATGATTGAAACAGGTAAGATAGTAGACAGTAAGACTTTGATCGGAATGTTGCACTGGATGAATTCATGTATGTCCTAGATACAAGTATATAATTTGATAAAAGAGACTTTGAATTTAAAATCTAAAAAAAGAATTAATCCTTCTGTACAAGCATATATTATATAAAGCTTTCAGGAGGTTTTTTTTATGAGAAATGTACTAAAGAAATTGATAGAATCAGAAAACAAAAGATTTATATTTTTAATGGCTATTTTTGTTTTTTCGTTAATGGTTTCAGCTATAATCTATTTTTTTTCAGGTCAGAAAAATATTACAAACATTAATTATGAAATTATCAGTACAATGAAACTCAACGTTATTTTTATTATGAACATAAAGAGAAATCTAATTTATTTTATTTTGATAATTCTTTTAACAATAATAGGACAAAATAAAATCATAAATATATTATTTGGATTAGTTTCTGTGTATTATGGCCTTTCTGTTATATACTTAATAAGAACTTTTGGTATGGATATGAAGTATTTTTTAATGACATTTACAGATTATTTTATTTTTTTTCCTATTCTCTTTTATTTTACATTTATTTCAAGCACTATTTCGAAATATACCAGAAAATCAAAAAATATAGAGACTATTTCACATAAATTTGATATAATTGTGACAGGGTATATTAAGATTTCTATAATATATCTCTCTATTGTAACGGTTTATAGCCTTGGCTATAGCTATTACATATACATATTAAGCAGATTGTTGGTGAGATAATGGATAAAAATATTGAAATTTATAAATCATATCTTAATTCAAAAAATTTAAGTGCAAACACTGTCAGTTCTTATATTTATGACATTAACAGCTTTCATGAATATCTAAGTGAAGGTTACGGATTGGAATTAAACAATACAAGAAAAGCACAGATATTGACTTATCTTGTAAATCTTCAAAAACAAGGCAAAAGCTCATCTACAATTTCAAGGACTATATCAGCCTTAAAGAATTTTTTTGAATTTATGAAGAAAGAAAAGCTAATTGAGGACAACCCTGCCATTAGTATTCATAGTCCAAAACAAATAAAAAAAATACCTGCAGTTTTATCTGAAGAAGAAGTGAATTTGTTGATGAAGCAGCCAGAGATTGCTACATTTAAAGGAAGTCGTGACAGTGCTATTTTAGAATTATTGTATTCTTCCGGAATTAAAGTGACTGAGTTAATAAGAATAAAGATAAGTAATGTTAATTTAAATGCAGGAATTATAAACATAGAAGGTGTAAAAGAACGCATTGTGCCATTGAGTCAATATGCTAACAATGCAATCTCAGATTACATAAAAAATTTCAGACTGAAAAGATGTAAAGAAGATAATGAATTTTTATTTGTCAATATTTCAGGAGATACAATATCCAGACAGGGTATTTGGAAAATATTAAAGTTTTATGAAAAACAAATGAACTTAAACAAAGAACTATCTCCACAAATTTTAAGAAATTCTTTTGCAGTACATCTTTTGTCTCATGGAGCAGATTTAGGTACAGTTCAAGAGCTTATGGGACTGACTAGCTTTGCAGCAGCACAAAATTATTTAAATAGCGTAGAATTTAAATCACTAGAGGTGTTTAAAAAGACATTTCCGAGAGTATAATATAAGCAGACGACCCAAATCTATGATTTTGGTGTTGGTCGCTTATCCTGAACGTTAGTGAAGGATCTAATGAATTAATGAAATCCTTCTCTACCGACTGATGACAATAAATTAAAGGAGAATATTATGATAAATAGAGCAGTATTAATTGTATTAGACAGTGTGGGAGTGGGAGAACTTCCAGATGCAGCTGATTATGGTGATAGAGGAAGTAACACTGTAAAAAATATATATAATTCAATAGATAATTTTTCATTACCTAATTTAGAAAAATTAGGTCTTTTAAATATTAATGGCTTTGAAGATTTAAAAAAATCTGATGAATTTTCTAGTACAGTTGCAAAATGCAATGAAAAATCTAAGGGCAAGGATACAACAACAGGTCATTGGGAAATAAGCGGATTAATTTTGGATAATCCATTTCCTACATATCCAAATGGATTCCCTCAAGATTTCATTAATGAATTCGAAAAAAAAGCAGGAAGAAAAACAATAGGTAATTATCCAGCTTCAGGAACAGAAATTATTAAGGAATTAGGAAAAGAACATGTAGAAACAGGAAAATTAATTGTTTATACCTCTGCAGACAGCGTATTTCAGATAGCAGCTCATGAAGAGGTTGTTCCTCTTAATGAATTATATGACATTTGTCGCATTGCAAGAGAAATGCTTCAAGGTGAGCATGGTGTTGGCAGGGTTATAGCAAGACCATTTACAGGTTCAGAAGGCAATTATTCAAGAACTGAAAATAGAAAAGACTTTTCTCTGGTACCTCCAAAAGATACATTGCTTGATTATGTTAAAGGAAGCGACATGGAAGTGTATGCAATCGGTAAAATAGAAGATATTTTTGTTAATAAGGGTATAACAAGATCAAATCATACTCACAACAATGAGGAAGGTATTGAAGCAACAATTGAAGCAATCAAAGAAGATTTTAAGGGATTAATATTTACAAATCTTGTTGACTTTGACATGGTTTATGGACACAGAAACAATGTGCAAGGTTATGCTGATGCTTTAAAATATTTTGACGAAAAACTTCCGGAAATAATTGATAATCTAAAGGAAGATGATGTCCTCATAATTACAGCAGACCATGGGTGCGACCCAACAACTGCAAGTACAGACCATTCAAGAGAATATATTCCATTAATATTTTATGGTAATAGTATTAAGAAAAACAACAACCTTGGAATTCTAGGCACATATGCAACAATAGGAAAGACAATCCTAGAAATGCTTAAAATAGAAAACAAAATTCAAGGTGAAAGTGTATTGGGAAATATAGTAATATAATTTTCTTGGAAATAGACTAAAATCAAATATTTTCGACAAAATTTTATTAAATGATTTTTAATGTAAATATCAATAGAATTGCATAGTTCAACCAAATATGGTTATTCTAATTCATAAAAGGAGGTAGTTTTTATGAAGAAAAATATAGCCATATTTTTTTTAATGTTGCTAATTGCTAATTTGATGGTTGTTCCTGCATTTGGTATTGAGGCAGAGAGCATGCAGTCCCGTGCAGCTATTTTAATCAACGGAGATGATGGTCAAATATTGTTTGAAAAAAACAGTAATGACAAAATGCCGCCGGCAAGCATAACTAAAATTATGCTTTTATTATTGATTTCAGAAAAAATG
>JAQSYS010000115.1 GCA_029256005.1 Sedimentibacter sp. | reverse complement strand
TTCTCTTTCTTTTACTACAGCACCAATGTGACTGCTTCTCTTTAATATTTTATATGCTGAACCCTTTGCTCTAGGTCTCCATCTCTTAAGAGTTGGTCCTTGATTAGCATAGACTTCAGAAACAAATAATTTGTCTCTATTCATATCAAAGTTGTTTTCTGCATTTGCTGTAGCTGATTTAACTACTTTTTCCAAAATTTTAGCACCTTTGCTTGGGTAAAATTTCAAGATTGCCAATGCTTCGTCAACTTGCTTGCCTCTTACCATATCACACACGAATCTCATTTTTCTAGGTGATACTCTTATATATTTAGCAACTGCTCTAGCTTCCATTTAAGCTTACCTCCCTTCCTATCTAACTTTTGAAGATTTATCAGTCTTATCATGTCCACGATAAGTTGAGTTTGTGTCCAACCATATCTTCAGTTATATATACAGGAACGTGCTTTCTGCCATCATGTATAGCTAATGTATGGCCTACCATTTCGGGGAATATTGTTGATCTTCTAGACCAGGTTTTTAAAACTACTCTTTTGTTGGCTTCATTCATATCCACGATCTTTTTCATAAGACTAGGTTCACAATAAGGCCCTTTTTTTAATGATCTACCCATTCACTATTTCCTCCTTTCACTAACCTGTTTTTACTATTTTGAATTTCTTCTCTTAACTATCATTTTATCAGATTTCTTATTTTTCTTACGAGTTTTTAAACCAAGTGCCGGTTTACCCCAAGGAGTAACTGGTCCTGATCTACCAATAGGAGATTTACCTTCTCCACCGCCGTGAGGGTGGTCATTAGGGTTCATTACGCTACCTCTTACTGTAGGTCTGATTCCCATATGTCTTTTTCTTCCAGCTTTACCTATTGTTATATTCTCATGATCTAAATTTCCTACCTGACCTATTGTAGCTCTGCAATCTATGCTTACCATTCTCATTTCGCTGCTTGGCAATCTTAATGTAGCATATTTACCTTCCTTCGCCATAAGCTGTGCTGCATTTCCAGCAGAACGAACTAATTGAGCGCCTTTTCCTGGTTTAAGTTCAATATTATGAATTAAAGTACCTACAGGAATGTTTTTTAATGGAAGTGCATTACCGATTTTAATATCTGAGTCTGGTCCTGAAACAATTGTATCTCCAACTTGTAATTTATAAGGAGCTATAATATATTTTTTTTCACCATCAACATAATTGATAAGTGCTATATTTGCGCTTCTGTTCGGATCATATTCAATTGTTGCAACTTTTCCAGGTACTCCATCTTTATTTCTTTTAAAGTCAATGATTCTATATTTTCTCTTTTCTCCACCGCCCTGATGACGAACTGTTATTCTGCCATAAGAGTTTCTTCCTGCTTTGCTTTTTAATGGAGCTAAAAGAGATTTCTCAGGTTCATTAGTAGTTATTTCTTCAAATGTTGAAACTGTCATTTGTCTCAACGCCGGAGAGGTTGGTCTGTATTTTCTAATACCCATGAGATTTTCCTCCTTTTTTTTAATTTGTTAACGGTTAAATTCCTTCAAAGAATTCGATTGTTTTGCTGTCTTCTGTCAAAGTAACGATGGCTTTTTTCCAATCAGCTTTTTTGCCGATGCTTGAACCCATTCTTTTTTTCTTTCCTAGCATGTTCATTGTGTTCACACTTGCTACTTTAACTCCGAATATTTTTTCCACTGCATTTTTAATTTCTGTTTTATTAGACTTCTTATCAACAACAAAAGTGTATTTTTTATCTGCCATAGCATCCATACTAGCTTCTGTTACTATAGGTCTTTTTATAATATCGTGTGGATCGCGCATTATGCGTACACCTCCTCCACTTTATTAACTGCGTCTTTTGTAATTAAGAAAGAATCACAGTTTAAAATGTCATAAACATTAATTGTGTTAATAAATGCTGTTTTTACTCCCGGAATATTTGCTGCTGCTCTTACTACAGCTTCATCTTTTTCAGGAATTAATATTAATGTCTTCTTGCCTGAGTTAAGATTTTTTAATACCTTAACCATTTCTTTTGTTTTTGGTTGTTCAAGTACTAATTTATCTACAACAATTATTTCTTGATCTTGTACTTTAGAACTTAATGCTGATTTAAGAGCCAATCTCTTAACTTTCTTAGGAATAGCATAGCTGTAATCTCTTGGTTTTGGGGCAAATACAACTCCGCCGCCCTTCCACTGAGGTGCTCTGATACTTCCTTGTCTAGCACGGCCTGTTCCTTTTTGTCTCCAAGGCTTTCTTCCGCCGCCTCTCACTTCAGCTCTTGTCTTTGCTGATTGAGTTCCTTGTCTTTGATTAGCCAAATAATTTTTTACAGCTTCATACATTACGTGAGTGTTTACTTCTACACCAAATATTGCATCACTTAACTCGATGTCGCCTACTTGGTTGCCTGTTATATCATAAAGAGCTACTTTTGGCATCTTTAATCCTCCTTTCCGTGCAATTATTACTTAGATTTTCTATTTCTAACTGCTTCTCTGATTTTTACTAAACCTTTTTTAGGTCCTGGTATTGCACCTTTAACAAGTATTGCATTTTTGTCTACGTCAACTTTGATTACTTCAAGGTTTAATACTGTTACTTTTTCATGGCCCATATGTCCGTGAGCTTTAGTTCCCTTTACTACTCTTCCAACACCTGCAGATGCTCCTAAAGAACCTCTTAATCTGTGGAATTTTGAACCGTGGCTTGCATCACCTGTATGGTGTCCATGTCTTTTGATTGAACCCTGGAATCCCTTACCTTTAGAAATTCCTACAACATCTACTTTTTCCCCAACTTGGAAAATATCAACGCCGATTTTCTGACCAACTTCATAGTCATCAATGTTTGTCACTCTGAATTCTCTCAAGAATCTTTTTGGTTCTGCATTTGCTTTATCAAAATGACCTTTTATAGGTTTGCTAACATTTTTTAACTTAACGTCTCCAAAACCAACTTGAATTGCATCGTAACCATCTTTTTCGACAGTCTTCTTTTGAACCACAACTATATTGCCTGATTCAATAACAGTTACTGGAACAACATCACCTTGTTCTGTGAACACTTGAGTCATTCCGACTTTTTTACCAAGAATTGCTTTCATTTTACACCTCCTATTTTCTTACAGCGGATTGCCTTTTGACAATCATTCTAAGCAGAGTGTATATTTAATATATTTTTCTCTACTTGCTTTCTTTTTTACAATTTGATTTCAATGTCTACGCCAGCAGGCAGATTCAATTTCATTAATGAATCTACAGTCTTTGGAGTAGGATTAGTTATGTCAATCAATCTTTTGTGTGTTCTTTGTTCAAACTGCTCTCTAGAATCTTTGTACTTGTGAACTGCTCTAAGTATTGTAATGATTTGTTTTTCTGTCGGTAGCGGAATTGGGCCTGCTACAGTTGCACCAGTACTTTTAGCTGTTTCTACGATTTTTTGAGCGGATTGATCAATTAATTGATGATCATAAGCTTTCAACCTAATTCTTATTTTCTGTGTGTTTGCCATTTTTTTACCTCCTTCTTCGTATGTCATCCATACAACTCGGAATTGCTTCGATACACCCAACCGGGTGTTTCCTATTTTAAAAAATATCGCAATACCGGTCGCCCTGTTTCTTAACAGGACATACTCTGCAAAAATTACCTGATTTGTTTGAAAAATCAGCAACCTTTTGCGTCATCGCATGTGGCAAGCTTTATAATAATAAACCATTATATCTTATAAATCAAGTGTTTTTTTGATATTTTTTCATTTGTTACGAATGTTTAACTTTTATTACGCCTCGTTAATAAAGATTGTGTTTTCACTGACATCATTGGTGTATTTTTGCTTGATTTTATCCTAATTCTTTATTATTATCAAATTTTAATAATTAGTATTAAGCATACTTTAGTAATTATACCTAATTGTAGCTGAATAATAAACAAATTATTTACAACTGTTTATAATTAGGCACTATAGTTTCATACTTCAAAGAACTTGTTGACATTATAAACCACCATCCAAAAATTTCTTGGATGGTGGTTCATAGATATTAAATACTACTTATTTTAATTATTAAAGCGATTTATTAGCCTCTATTCTTTTAGTATTAATTTCTTTCCAAAGTTCCACATCTACACCTTTCCAAGAAAGCTTGTCAGGATCATAGTAAGGATCCTTGCCTGCTTTCATTTGTTCAACATAGTCTTTGTACAAAGCTATACATTTCGGGAATAACATGATAACGATTAACATATTAACCCATGTAGTTGTACCTAGAGCAAGGTCTGAAAGATTCCAAGCTGTACCGGATTCAATGATACCCCAGAAGAATACTAATATAGGCATACCAAATTGCATAGTCTTTGTTATCGCTTTACGAATTTTTTGTTGTTCCGGTTTTTGGAATAGGTACAAAGCTGCTGTTTCTGCTTCATAGTAATAACTGATTAAGCATGTGAAAGAAAATAATAACAGCATAACTGCAATAAAGATATTTCCTAATCCACCAAGAACTGTACTTGCAGCTGCTTGAACGAATACTACTCCACCAGTAACGCCTGCTGCAATACCACTACCATTGTAGCCGCCTACTGTATTGAAAGTGTCAGTTAATAGAATCAAAAGACCTGAGCATGTACACACGATAACTGTATCTAACCATACACCTGCAGCATTTGATAAACCTTGTTTAACAGGATGGCTGGTTTCAGCTGCAGCAGCAGTTGGTGTAGACTCACCCATACCTGAAGCTGATGAGAACGTACCTCTTTTAACACCTTGCTGAATAGCAGCACCTATTGTAGCACCAAATACAGCGTTTAATCCAAAAGCTGAAGAAATAACATTAGAAATCATTGCAGGAACTTTTGTAATGTTTAAAGCTACTACTATAAAAGTAACCGCCATATAGACCACTGTCATAAATGGAACTATCATTGAAGCTACGGAGCTGATACGTTTGATTCCTCCGAAAACTGTTACAAAAAGTAATATTGCAACAACAGCAGAAGTAACAGCCATTGGAACACCTGTTGCTTCACGAAATGCATCAGAAATTGTGTAAGTGGCAGCAGCCGGCATAAATATTGCGCAAGCCACACCAAATACTACAGCCATAAATGTACCATAACTTTTCCAACCAAGCCCACGCTCTGCACAGTAAGCACCACCGCCACGATATGCACCGTCAACTCGAACTTTATAAAGCTGACCAAGTGTACATTCAGCAAAGCAAACTGCAGAGTTGGTCATCCCTATAAGTATCATCCAAAACATTGCACCGGGACCACCCATATAAATTGCAACAGCAACACCTGCTATATTTCCTGTACCGATACGCATAGCCATCGTTGTACAGAAAGACGCAAATGAAGAAATACCTGATTCAGATTCACCCTTTTCTATAATACGGCTCCACATATCTCTAAACCGAACAAATTGAAAAAAGTTTAATCTTATTGTAAAATAAATACCAGCACCAGCAATAAGCACAAGCATACCGACACCCCAGATGTAGCCATTTGCCCAATTAACAAAATTATTTAATAAATCCATCATAATTTTTCTCCTTAATTGATATTATAGTTTTTTGTGTCATACATAAATTACTCTCCTATTACGGTATAACGAAAATCTCAACAAATACCCCCTCCCTATCTTTCGAACATAAGCCTCATACAAAAAATATCTGATAATGTTTTCACAACTTATGTCTACCTATATTAATTTAACTAATGCATGTTCTTAAAAGACTGTTAACTTATAATTATATAAATAATTCCTTTGTTTAAATTTAACAAATCTATTAATACAGATACAAAATTAAATTTAGCCTTAAGTACAATAAATGCAACTACTGTGCCAACTCTTCTTTTTCTTTAAGAATGATATAGCTAAGTAACAAATGCGTTAAAATGCAATAGTATAATTAAATTTACATTATTTAGTAATGTTAATAACGAATCAGTTTAAATTAATAATGTACAAAAAATCATAATATTCTATACAAAACATCTTACATGTGTACAAAAATCCATAATAAACTTTTCATAGCTACCTGTTGCATTAACGCCTATCTCAAAGAATCACATTAAAAAAATAGCTTTCATTAAGAAAGCTATTTTATGTGACAAATAATTATTTTAATATGTTAGTAACAACTCCAGAACCAACTGTTCTTCCGCCTTCTCTTATAGCGAATCTTAATCCTTCTTCAATTGCTATTGGATGGATTAATTTTACTATAAATCTTGCGTTATCTCCAGGCATACACATTTCTACGCCTGCTTCAAGGTCGATTTGTCCTGTGATGTCTGTTGTTCTGAAATAAAACTGTGGTCTGTATCCGTTAAAGAATGGAGTGTGTCTTCCACCTTCTTCTTTAGTCAATACGTATACTTCTGCATTGAATTCTGTATGTGGTGTGATTGAACCTGGTTTTGCTAATACTTGGCCTCTTTGGATATCAGTTCTTTGAACTCCTCTTAATAGAGCTCCTATATTGTCTCCAGCTTGTGCTTGGTCAAGTAATTTCTTGAACATTTCAACGCCTGTACATACTGTTTCTGTTGG
>JAQSYS010000114.1 GCA_029256005.1 Sedimentibacter sp. | reverse complement strand
TTCTCAAACTTCCTCCCCACTTTTTGCCATTGTACTTTGAATATATTTTAACCTGTTTTTCTAAATATGTAAATAAAACAAATCAAATTATATTCTGTACCAATTATATGCTATACTATATGCATTTATATGTTTACAAAAATTATTTGAAATGCTATAATACGACTAAAGATAAACGTTTGCTTATTTAATTAGAAGTAATTAAATTATTTAAAAAACATATATATTAAAAAGGAGGTATGTCCATAGAATATCATAACAAAAAAGTTATACAATTAAGACAATTCTAAAAATAATGGGAGGATTTATGAGAAAAAGAATATCTGTTTTACTAGTATTGATTTTATTATTTACAATCGCTATGACAGCATGCTCTACTCCACAAACAAACCTTATTTTAGCGACAGGCGGAACCACCGGAACGTATTATCCATTTGGTGGTGCAATGGCTCAAATTTTTAACACTAAAATTGAAAAGATGAACGTGACTGCACAAGCAACCGGTGCATCTGTTGAAAATTGTAAACTTCTTGGTAAGAATGAAGCTGAATTAGCCATTCTACAAAATGATATGTTGGATTATGCTTATAATGGAGCTGAAGCTTTTGCTGAAGGGAAAATTGAAAACGTTCGTGGCATAGCTAAACTATATCCTGAAATTGTACAAATTGTTGCTATTGAAGGAATTGAAACCGTGGAAGACCTTAAGGGTAAAAAGGTATCTGTAGGAGCACCAGGAAGCGGCGTTGAAGCTAATGCTAGACAAATTCTTGAAGCTGCCGGCTTAACATATGATGATATGTCTGTTAGCTATCTTTCATTTGCTGAATCAGCAGATGCTTATAAGGATAAACATATAGATGCTTTCTTTGTAACATCAGGTATTCCAAATGCTTCTATCCAGGACATTGCTGCGATGAACCCTGTTTCATTAGTTTCATTAAATGATGATGCAATAAGCTCATTGATTGAAAAATATCCGTTCTTTGTTGAATATACTATTCCAGCAAACACTTATAACGGACAAACTGAAGATGTTAAGACTGTAGCTGTTCTTGCATGTCTTGCTACAAATGCAGAAGCATCTGAAGATGTGATTTACAATATTACTAAGGCATTGTTTGAAAATCAGACAGAACTTGCATCTGCTCATGCTAAAGGAGCAGAACTTAAATTAGAAGAGGCTGTTGATGGTATTTCCGTACCTCTACATCCAGGTGCAGAGAAATATTATAAAGAAAAAGGATTATTAAAATAAAAGGTTTATTTAAATAGATGTATAAACTGATTATTTTATAGTGTCGCGATGGATTTCTAGCATATAAAGAAGAGAGCCTTTAATACACTCAGAATAACAAGAGTTGTCATTCTTAACGCAATGAAGAATATTACTTCGCGTTTAGAATGACAATTATTGTACTTAGGAGAATTAGATGAAAAGAAAAATATTGCTTGTTTTAATAGTGCTTATAATAATATTATTTATTCCGATAATTAATCAATTTACGATCTCAAATGAAAAGACAAACAATATTGTTTTCTCTGACAGTATTAATAATTTCAAAAGCTTTTATGTCAGCTTTAAGCATTCTGTAAACAGAACTCCTGTGAATGAATATTACAGAATTGAAAACAATAAATTTGTTGCTTATAAAACTACTTTTTATTCTTATGGGGCAGGTATGCCTGATGGAAGCGAAAATCCAAATGCTGACATGAATATTAATGATAATGGCTTAATTGAACTTACAAATATTAACAGAGAATTTAACGAATTCACCTATATGGTTGGCACCTATGCGGAGCACACCATGCATACTGAAAATAAAAGCTTTAAGTTAGATAAATATGTTGAACCTCAGGAACCGGCTATCTTTCAAATCAAAAGAGTTTCAATTTACCATATATTAAGGAGGAGTTTTGATGAATGATGAAAATTTAAATAAAAATAAAAATCAAGACGAAGTCAATGCTAAAGAAAAAGTCAGTATTATTGATAGCACTGATAGTCATATAAGTATGGAAGTCGGTGAAGAAATAGATATTGATGAAATAATGGCTAAATATGATAAGGAATCTGCATACAGACGTCTTGGCGGAACTCAAATGAAAATAGCTTCTATACTTGCAATATTATTTTCATGTTTCCAGCTTTACACTTCAATATTTGGAATTTTGCCAGCGCAGCTTCAAAGATCTGTACATTTGGCATTTGTATTTGCATTGGTTTATTTATTATATCCTGCCAGTGGAAAATCAAGGAGAGATAAATTCGGAGCAATAGATGTTTGTCTTGCTCTGGTAGGTATTTTTGTAGCTTTATATATAACGCTGAATTTTAAAGCGCTGCTTATGAGAGCCGGGGATCAAAACACATTAGATATAATAATTGGATTGATTGCTGTTGGGCTAGTGCTTGAAGGTGCCAGAAGAGTTGTAGGCCTTCCTATTGCAATAATAGCCTCAGTGTTTTTAATTTATGCTATAGTAGGACCGTACATGCCGGGCTTCTTAAATCATAGAGGATATTCTATTGGAAGAATAGTGAGCCACATGTACTACACTACTGAGGGAATACTTGGAATCCCATTAGGAGTTGCCGCAACTTTTATATTCTTGTTTATTTTACTTGGCGCATTCTTGGAAAAAACAGGAATAGGTGCTTTTTTCATAGACTTGGCTAATTCTATTGCAGGTTTTGCAGCTGGCGGTCCTGCCAAGGTTGCCGTACTCACAAGTGCATTGGAAGGAACAGTTTCAGGAAGCTCTGTTGCCAACACCGTAGGTTCAGGAAGCTTTACAATACCTTTGATGAAGAGCCTTGGTTACAAGCCTGAATTTGCGGCGGCTGTTGAAGCTGCAGCATCTACTGGCGGGCAGATAATGCCTCCTATTATGGGCGCAGCAGCGTTTTTGATGGCAGAATTTATTGGTATACCATACTCTCAAATAGCCAAGGCAGCAGTTATACCTGCCCTCTTATATTTCACAGGAATTTTTATAAGTGTACATCTTGAAGCAAAAAAGCTTGGTATGAAGGGCATGAGTAAAGAACAGCTTCCAAAGCTTTCAAAGGTTATGTTAGACAGAGGATATTTGTTTATACCTTTAGTTGGTATAGTATATTTCTTGGTTGAAGGTTCTACTCCTGTCAAAGCAGCTCTTTACGGCTTAGGTCTTGCTGTTGCTACAAGCTATATAAGAAAATCCACAAGATTAAGCTTAAAAAATATATTAGCTGCATTAGAACAGGGAGCTAAAAGTGCCCTTGGTGTATCTATGGCATGTGCATGTGCCGGAATTATAGTTGGAACAATCACATTGACAGGCTTGGGACTTAAGCTTGGAAACGGACTGGTTTCGCTTTCTGGTGGGAATTTGCTTTTAACTCTTGTATTTACAATGATTACATCTTTGATACTTGGTATGGGTGCTCCAACAACAGCTAACTATGTTATTACCTCCACAATTGCAGCTCCTGCAATTGTTCAATTAGGAGTACCGGTACTTGCTGCACATATGTTTACATTTTATTTTGGAATAATTGCAGACATAACACCCCCTGTTGCTCTTGCTGCATTTGCTGGAAGCGCAATAGCAAAAAGCAACCCATTAAAAACGGGTATTCAGGCAAGCAAGCTTGCAATAGCGGCATTTATTATACCATATATGTTTGTCTTTAATCCTGCAATTCTTTTAATAGATACAACACCTATGGAAATAGGACGAATGGTTATAACATCAATAATAGGAATGATTGGTGTTAGCACCGCTATGGAAGGCTATCTTTTCACACATGCTAACAAATTTGAAAGAGTTGCCTTTTTAATAGGAGGATTGCTTTTAATAGATCCAGGAACATTAACAGACATTATTGGTTTAGTGGTACTAGTTGTTATGTTTCTATATCAAAAAAGAAAAAGCTTAATAGCTAGAATTTAAATTTAACAGATAATGAAACAGACAGCCAATTGGTTGTCTGTTTTTACTTATAAGGTTTCTAATTTCTTTATTGAATTTTTTAATGATTTTGCAGTCTTTACTTCAACTAACACTCTAATATCTTTTTCTTCTGCAAATTTTAATAATTCATTGATATTTAAATTTCCTTCAAATAATACCTGATGATCATTAGTATCGGTAGCATCATGAAGATGCATGTGAGCAACTTTATCTTTATGTAGCATTAAATATTTCTTATCAGTGAATTTGCTCAAAGCATCATGACCTGTATCCCATGTTAATTTTACGTTTGGAAATAAAATGGCTTTATCTAATGTTCTCTGTATATGTATTTTCCCGAAATTAGCGCTATTTTCTATTGCCAATATAATGTTGTTCTTTTCAGCCTTTCTGGAAAGCAATTCAATTGAATTAATAAAATTATTTTGAAATTCTTCAAAATACTGCTCATAAATATATACCTTTTTATCAGGTAAAGTCATTTTGGCTCCTTCAATAATGTGCAAGTTCAATAAACTTACTCCAGCTTCCTGAGCCCAATCTATTGTATCAGAGAAAAGCTGCACATATCCTCGCCTCACACTTTCATAAAACGTTCCTAAATCAGCTTCATCAGGCATGTGCATCGTAAACTCTATGCCCGTTTCAGTTGTTATTTTTCTTAATAATTGTGGTCGTATGTTTTGTATGAAATTGTATGGTAAATTCATATTTAGTTCAATAAATTTTAACTTTAACTCTAAACATAAATCAATTAATTCAGATAATGAATTATATTCTACCAATGCAGGCATGCCTATTTTCATAGTTGTCTCCCTATCCGATCAAAAGTTTTAATTCTTCCTCTGTCAAATGTCTATATTCTCCCAGTTTTAAATTTTCGTCAAGACTTATTGGTCCCATAGACAATCTCTTTAAATATATCACTTCGTTGTTCACAGCATTAAACATTCTCTTAACCTGGTGAAACTTTCCTTCCTTGATAGTTACATAACAACGAGATGGATAACCCGCTTCAATAATTTCAAGCTTTGCCGATAATGTTTTATAATTTTCATTTGTTAAAATTACTCCCTCTGCAAACGCCTTTATATCTTGCTCTGTTACCTCTTCCTCTACTTCTGCATAATATGTTTTATCAACATGCTTTTTAGGAGAAAGAAGATCATGAGTAAGCTGGCCGTCATTAGTTATTAGCAAAAGCCCTTCTGTATCCTTATCAAGCCGTCCCACAGGAAACGGTTCATAAAACTTATCTTCTTCACTTAATAAATCAATCACTGTTTTGTCATGATTGTCTTCAGTGGCAGATACTACACCGGCAGGTTTATTCATCATTAAATATATAAACTGAACATATTTAACTGTTTCGCCTTTATATTTTACCACATCTATATCAGTATCAATTATTCTAGAGCTGTCCTTTTCTATTACATCATTTATTTTAATTTGACCTTGCTTTGCATCCTGTTTTATTTGTTTTCTCGAACCTAAACCAACATTAGAAATCATTTTATCTATTCTCAGTTTCATATGTACCCCTGTAATTTCAATCTCTATTAATATCGCAAATACTTTTAATTTATTATAACATGCTGAAATTTTGTGTCAACGATGTTTATTGACAAAGACAAGCCTTCGTTATATGATTTTAATAGGCGAAAAATTTAAAAAGAGAGGTTAATATGATTGAAACAATTATCAAAGGGTTTACTGTTGGCATAGCATACGTTGCTCCGATTGGAATGCAAAATATGTATGTCATTAACACTGCAATGACTCAAACAAAATCCAGATTATACTTGGTTGCACTCATCACAATTTTTTTCGATATTTCATTGGCTCTTGCCTGCTTTTTCGGTATGGGTGCACTTATTGAGGCAGTTCCAATTGTCAAAATTTTGTTTTTAGGGATTGGATCTATTGCAGTAATTTGGATTGGTATAGGACTATTACGTTCCACACCAAAATTGAACAATTCCATTGAAACAAAAAAAACAATTCTGCAAGTTGCATTGTCTTGCCTTTTAGTAACATGGGCAAACCCTCAGGCTCTAATTGACGGAACAATGCTGTTTGGAGGCTTTAGAGCATCACTTTCTACAGATATGGCAAAATATTTCATAATCGGTTCCTCACTGGCATCAGCTTTTTGGTTTTTATCACTGGGAACAATAGTCAGCGTATTCAAAAAAGCATTCAATGAAAAAGCACTAAA
>JAQSYS010000113.1 GCA_029256005.1 Sedimentibacter sp. | reverse complement strand
TCATGGATATTTAATAAATGAATTTTTATCACCATTGACAAATAAAAGAACTGATGAATATGGCGGCAGCAAAGAAAACAGAGCAAGATTTTTAAAGGATGTTCTGCATGCTGTAAGAGAAGTATGGCCTGTTGAAAAGACGCTTATATTAAGAGTGTCAGCAGAGGATTATGGTGATGAAGGAAATCATCCTGAGGATTTAGCAGACTTAATCAACCTTGTAAAGAATGAAGGAGTTGACTTGGTAGATGTTAGTTCAGGAGGAGTTATAAGTGTTGCTCCAAAAGCTTTTCATGGGTATCAGATAAAATTTGCAGAAGTAATAAAAGATAAAACAAGTTTGCCTGTCATTGCCGGAGGATTAATTATGGAACCTCATATGGCTGAAGAAGTCCTTGAAAACAGAAGAGCTGACATGGTGTTTCTTGGAAGGGCGCTGTTAAGAAATCCTTATTGGCCTCTTTATGCCGACAATGAGCTTAGTAACATAGCAATATGGCCAAAGCAATACGAAAGAGCAAGACTTAGAAAAAGATAATACTTAAAATAAAAAATTACCCAGGAATGAATTTTCATTCCTGATTTTTTTGTTGCATATGATTAGCAATCAATTTTTTGCAAATAATATAAAAAGCAAAGGAGGTTGTAAAAGTGGACAACAATAAAAATACTGAAGACTTTTTATCAGAAATATATCGCGGTGCAAAAATGGGTATTGAAACTATCGGCAGGCTTTTAACAAAAGTTAATGACAATAAAATTTATGACGAGCTTAAATATCAGATGAGAAGCTATGAGGAAATTGCAGATGAAGCACGTAATGAGCTGATAAAAAGAAATAATGAACCAGCAGGTATTTCTGCAATGAATAAACTTAGTGCAAGAATGAGTGTAAGCATCAATACATTTATAAGCAATAAACCATCTCATGTGGCAGATATGATGATTAAGGGAAATAAAATGGGCGTTGAAGGAATTACAAAGACATATCAGTCCCATCAGGATGCAGATCCGGCTATCAAGGGTCTTGCAGACAGATTTATAAAACTAGAAAAAGACAACATTGAAAGATTAAAAAGGTTTAAATAATAAAATTCTGAACAGTTAGACATTTAACTGTTCAGAATTCATTTTTTGAAAGTTTTAATGCATTTATGGGTATATTTATTAATTAAAAGAATAAATATTTTAGTAGTATAATAGCAATTTTTACTATATAATAAATATTATTTAGAAATATTAAATTTTTAGTGTCGGAGGAGATATGAGTATTTTTGAAATATTAATGCTATTATGCTTTGGAGCTGCATGGCCTTTTTCTATTTATAAGTCTTACAAATCTAAATCGGTTGCAGGAAAGAGTCCAATATTTTTAGTAATATTATTAGTGGGATATATTTGCGGAATATTACATAAAATTCTATATGCTTATGATGTTGTGGTTTATTTATATGCATTGAATTTTATCATGGTTTCAACAGACTTCTTATTATACATAAGGAATGTCAAATTGATGGAACGGGAATCAAAATATTAAGAATTAACTAAAGACACTCATTTTGAGTGTCGTTTTTTAAATAACTATTCAAAATAATTGGAGGTGTTTTATGTCGGAAGAATTTTATGCTAATGATGTTGTAAAACTGACTCAGGATCTGGTTAAGATCCCCAGCCACAAGTTTATAGAAAACAGAGAGTCAGAAGTTGCAGAATTTATTTACAACTATTGTAAGAAAAGTGGTCTTGAAGTGGAATATCAACAGGTTGAAGGCTTAAGGAGAAATGTCATTGCTAAACTTAAGGGTAAAGGTACAGGAAAGAATCTTATATTCAACGGACATATTGATACTGTTCCTCCCTATGAAATGGAATTTGACCCTTTTTGTGCAGAAATTAAAGACGGCTACTTGCTCGGTAGAGGATGTAATGACATGAAGGGTGCTGTAGCGTGCATGATTACTGCAATGCTCAGCATTAAAAATAAAGGGATTCAGTTAGGCGGAGACATAATTCTTACTGCAGCAGTCGGTGAAGAAGAAAAAAGTGATGGAACTGAATTTGTTGTTAAAAGTGGGATAAGAGCAGATGGTGCAATAGTAGGAGAACCTGCAAACTATGGTTATGCATTAGGTCATAGGGGACTAGAATGGCTTGAAATAAGAATAGAAGGAAAGATTGCTCACGGAGGAATTCCAGAGCTTGGGATAAATGCGATTTCCAAGGCTGCTAAGCTCATTCGAAGGATTGAAGAACAGCTTATGCCTAAGCTTAAAGAAAGGCAAAATGAATGGATGGGACCATCAGTTATGAATTTTGGATTGATTAAGGGAGGCACACAGCCTAGTTCGGTTGCTGATAGCTGTATTATCCAGATTGACAGAAGATATCTTCCCGGTGAAAATGTTGAAGGTGTAATAAAGGAATATCAGGATATAATTGATGAAATAAAAGCTGAGGATAAAGAATTCAAAGCAGAAATTATTCGAATGGATTCCAATTTAATGGATGAATTTGATCATGCTCCATTAATTGCACAGCCGGATTCCGATATAGCAAAAACAGTGTACAATGTTTTGAAGGAATTTGTAAATAAGGAACCTAACATTGAGAAAAGAAGAGGATGGACTGATGCCGGAGTTTTATCTACCTACGGCAAGATTCCAACAGTTGTAACTGGACCTGGAGACCTTAAATATTCACATGCCAAAAATGAAAAGATTCCTGTAGTTGATTTGACTAATTATGTTGAAATATATACAAAAATTGCAGAGGAGTTTTGCAAATAACTGTAAAGAGAAAGGAGTACATATGTTAGATATTAAAATAGTAAACGGAAAAATTATTGATGTAGAAAACAAAAAAATAATTGAAGGCGACATTGGAATAAAGGATGGAGTTATAACCGAAGTTGGGAGTGTTGCATCAGATGCTAAGACTGTCATTGATGCTAAGGGACACCATGTTTCTCCGGGTTTCATAGACATACATATGCACGAGGAGGATTTCTCGTTAACACAAAAAAAGGAATATGATATAGCAGACACAATGCTTAACATGGGAGTTACTACATGTGCAGTGGGAAACTGTGGAAATAACAGACAAAGCATTGAAGAGCTGTATGAATTTATTCAAGAAAAGGGCAATCCTGTAAACTACATATCTTATATTGGTCATAATTTTTTAAGAAAAGAAGTTGGCAATAATGACATTTACAAAAGATCATCTAAGGAACAGATAGAAAAAATGCAGTCCCTGGTTGCAAAGGCAATAGATTTTGGTGCAATAGGTGTTTCTTACGGATTGGAATACTGTCCCGGCATAGATACTGAAGAAGCAATCCAAATCACCAAGGAAATTCAGGGGAGAAATGATTTGCTGCTTGCTGCTCATTATAGAAAGGATGCAATACATGCTCTAAGTGCAATTGAAGAAATGGCATACATAGGCAGAGAGAGTAGAATACCGTTCCAGATATCTCATTTGTCCAGCTGCAGTGGCTATGGAAACATGACTGAAGCTCTTAAACTTATTGAAGATATTGTTAATAGTGGTACAGATTTGCTGGTTGATGCATATCCATATGCTGCATTTAGTACATTTATCGGTTCAGCAGTGTTTGATGATGGTTGCTTTGAGCTTTGGAACAAGAGTTACGATTCAATAATGCTTACTGAAGAACCTTTCAAAGGAATGTTTTGTGATAAAGAGCTGTTTGAGAAGGCAAGAAAAGAGTATCCAAACATGTTGGCTGTTGCTTATGTTATGAATGAAAGTGAAATAGTGCAGGCTCTAAATCATCCGATGGTAATGGTAGCAAGCGATGGCATTTACAGAAACCATTCCGGTCATCCAAGAGGAGCAGGTACATTCCCAAGAGTGATTGGTCATTATGTAAGAGATGAAAAGAAGATGGAATTCTTTGATGCAATTAATAAAATGACATATATGCCTGCGAAGAGATTGAAGCTTGAAAGAAAAGGTCTGATAAAGGTTGGTTATGATGCAGATATTACAATTTTTAATTATGATACCATCATAGATAAGGCTACTTTCCAAGACCCACAGGTAAGACCTGAAGGTATAGATTATGTTGTTCTTGGGGGGAAACCAGTTGTTGTTGATGGTAAAACGATAAATAATACTAGCGGTAGATTTTATAAGAGGGTTGAAGTTCAGAAGTAATTGTAATTTCCAAACAAGAAACCGCTTGCATGTTTGGAAATAGTATGTTAGTGTTTATATAATATATTTATTATATATAATAAAAAATAAGGAGGAAGTTATGGAAAAAGAAAAGAAAAAAGCAAGAATACCGCACACCTATGTAATACTATTTGCAATGATTATCATTATGGCATTATTAACTTATGTAATACCTGCCGGACAATACCAAAAGGTTGAGTCTGCAACAGGGAGAATGGTTGTTGATCCGAACTCATTTGCTTCAGTTGAAGCAAACCCTGCAAAACCGTTCGATATTTTAAAAGCATTTCCAAAAGGACTTGCAGCAGCACAAAGTATAGTATTCTTTATTTTTATTGTTGGTGGTTCATTTAATGTGGTTAATCAAACCGGAGCAATAGAAGCAGGAATAACTAAGATAGCACTTAGCTTAAAAGGTAAAGAAATGCTTATGATACCTATAATAGTGTTTGTGTTTTCTTTAGGTGGAGCAACAATAGGTATGGCGGAAGAAGCCATAGTATTTGTTCCAATAGGAATCGCTTTGGCAAGAGCATTAGGATATGATGCTATTGTTGGTATGGCAATTGTATCTTTGGGAGCTGCTGCAGGTTTTACTGCAGGTTTTATGAATCCTTTTACAGTTGGAGTTGCACAAGGCATAGCAGAAGTTCCATTATTCTCAGGTATTGAATTAAGACTTGTTATCTGGGTATGTACATTAGTATTAGTAATTGGATATATTTTCAGATATGCAAACAAAGTTAAGTCTGATTTAAAAAACAGTATAGTTTATGATCTTGAAGTACAAGAAAAAGACAAGGGTATCGATTTAACTAATGTTAGAAAGATGACTAATAAGGATATTATAGTACTTCTTATTTTTGCAGTAGGCATGGGCTTACTTATATTTGGAGTATTTAAGTATGAATGGTACATAACTGAAATAGCTGCTATTTTCTTAGCTATTGGTATTTTTTCAGGTATTGCTTCTGGTATGGGTTTAGATGATATAGCTAAGAATTTCATAATAGGTGCTAAGGACATGGCAATGGGAGCATTGGTAGTTGGCTTAGCAAGAGGAATTCTTGTTATTATGGAAGGCAGTATGATAATAGACACTATAGTATATGGACTTGCAGGTGCAATTTCTACACTTCCTAAGTCAATAAGTGCTGTAGGTATGTTGATTGTTCAATCTTTCTTGAATTTAATAATTCCATCAGGTTCAGGTCTTGCTGCTACTACAATGCCTATAATGGCGCCGCTTTCTGACGTTATTGGTGTTACTAGACAAACAGCAGTATTAGGATATCAGTTTGGTGATGGTATTACAAACTCAATAGTTCCTACATCAGGAGTTTTGTTGGCTAACCTTTCAATTGCTAAAATCAAGTATGAAGAATGGTTTAAATTCGTAGGTCCTTTGATGCTATTATGGACATTGCTTGGCTGTATATTCATGGTTATAGCAGTTGCAATAAACTATGGACCATTTTAATTAACAAATAATTTTTTGATAGTTTTTAAAAAGATGATAACGGGTTTACTTTAGAGGTGCAAATTTGATTTTTACAGTCAGTTTTGCAAGAATTTTTGTAATAATATTTGTAACAAAAAATGCATGTAATCAAGTAAAAATTACATGCATTTTTGCTTTATATTAGTTCGTATAACTCGAATTATATACAACTTTATACTATCTCTCCATCATCACCCATTAGTGGATAACATAAGCTTATCTATCTTACCTTTAATTAAACACAGTGTGTTCTTAAAACTTGCTATCTTAATTTATTTTCTTATTGTAAATTTAATCAAAAGAATGGAAGAGTGTGCGGATAGTTCATTACATACATTGCGATGCTATTATTAATAATATGAGCAAGCATGCAACTGAATATAGAGTTCGTCTTTATATATAATATACCAAATATTATTCCCATAATAAAAGCATTCATTATTTGTACAATATTCAAGTGAAAGACTGCAAATATTAAAG
>JAQSYS010000112.1 GCA_029256005.1 Sedimentibacter sp. | reverse complement strand
ATGCTGGTTGATAATTCAATTGTTGTTCTTGAAAATATTTATAGAAACAGAAGTCTTGGAATGGACAGAATAACCGCATCAGTTGACGGTACTAATGAAGTTTCGATGGCAGTAACTGCTTCTACACTAACTACTATTGCGGTATTTATTCCTATAGTATTTACAGGTGGACTTGCTGCGACTATATTTAAGGATTTTGCACTGTCTATTGTAATTGCCCTCTTGAGTTCATTGTTAGTAGCACTTACATTGGTTCCAATGCTTTCATCAAAACTAGTTACAGTTAAGAATCTGGAATCAGAAGAAGCTCAGGAAAAGAAACATGGACCATTAGTTACATTTTATAAAGGCATACTCAGTTGGAGCTTAAAGCATCGTTTTGTTACAATTGCAATAAGTATAGGAATGTTCGTTTTAAGTATTATAGCGGTTGCTTCTGTTGGAGCTGAATTTTTCCCTGCAACAGACGAAGGAATGATAAATGTAACCGTAAGCCTACCTGCAGGTTCTGAAGTTGAACATGTTGATAATGTTTTGAAAGAAGTTCAAACTTCGATTCAGGAAATACCAGAGGTTGTATCCATATTTACCCAAGCTGGAAGCAGCGGAATGATGAGTTTAAACGGTGGTTCAAATTCAGGTTCTTTGACAGTTATATTAAGTGATTTAAATGAAAGAGACAGAGGCGTTAAGGAAATCAGTGATGAAATAAGAACAATTGCTAAAGATGTTCCTGGAACAGAAATAAGTGTTTCAGAATCTTCTATGATGATGATGGGTGGCATGAACGGCGGAGCCATAAGTATTAGCATCAAAGGAGATGAAATAGATACACTTAAAAAAGTTGGAGATGACTTTAAAAATATAATTGAACAAGTAGAGGGAACAAGAGAAGTAGCAACAAGTTATGACGATGGAATTCCTCAGGTTCAAATTATAGCAGATAGGGGAATAGCATCACAATATGGTTTAACAACTGCACAAATAGGCTCAGCTATAAAAAACACTTTATCAGGTTCTGATGTTACAAAGTTTAAAGTAAATGGCGATGAACTGGATGTAGTGTTGAAGGGAGATAACATATATGGGGAAAGCATGTCACTCTTAGAAATGTTGCCGATTCCAACTCCAATGGGAAGCAATATTCCATTGTCAGAAATCGCTGATATTAAGATTGAAAAAGGGCCAATAACCATTATGAGAGAAAATCAAACAAGAGTTCTGACAGTTAGCGGAAGTGTTGTAGGAAGAGATGTTCAGTCAGTATCCACGGAAATCCAAACTTTATTAAAAGAATATGAAATGCCGATGGGTTACAGTTATACTTATGGTGGTGAAACAGAACAAATAGTAGAAACATTTACTGATTTAGCAATGGTTATGTTAGTTGCTATCGTATTGGTTTACATGATTATAGCTGCACAGTTTGAATCTTTAATTCAGCCTTTATCTATAATGTTTTCAGTGCCATTGGCATTGTCAGGAGGATTTATAGGATTGTTTATAACAGGTCTTCCATTAAATGTTATAGGTATTATAGGTTTGATTATTCTTGTTGGTATTGTTGTTAATAATGCTATCGTACTAGTGGATTATATAAATAACAGACGAAGCAGGGGTGAAGACAGGTACGCTGCAATCATGAAAGCTGGACCTATTAGAATAAGACCAATTATGATGACTGCACTTACAACAATACTAGGCCTGGTTCCTATGGCAATGGGCATAGGAGAAGGCGCAGAATTGACTCAGTCAATGGGCGTTGTCGTAATCGGAGGATTATCACTTTCAACTGTTTTGACATTAGTTGTTGTTCCAGTTATGTATACAATATTTGATGATATGTCAGGATTTTTCAAAAGAAAATTCAAGAAAAACAAAAGTGAAATAGTAGAACAGCTGTAAGGAGAAAAAATGGCTGAAAAACTTCAAAAAAGATCTGATATATTAACATCTGCCAGAGCTTTATTCAAAGAGAATGGATTTCATAACACAAAGATGGAGGACATCGCTCAAAGAGCAGGTGTGGGTAAAGGCACACTTTATGAGTATTTTAAAAACAAGCAGGAAATATTTGATGAAACATGTATTGAATATGTAGAATTAATTCTTGAAAAAGTTGAAGAAATAAGCAGGATGAATATTTCATTCAATGAAAAGCTGCTGATATTATTCAAGAAAAGAAAAAATTCAATGTATGAAGATTTTGAGAAAAGCCCTATTGATTATATAATGTCCTATAAGAATATAATATCTGAAAAGGTAGTAAAAAGATTATTTGATCATATTTTGGATATGAACAAAATTATGATTGAAATAATTAATCAGGGCAAAGAGGAAGGCGTAGTAAGAAAGGATATTCCATCAGAGATAATAGCATGTTTTGTTGTAGGTACTTTAGGAGAATACTTCAATCTCAAGATGTATAAACAAGAAAGTGAATTCAATGAGGAAGAATTAATATTTAACTTGTTATTTAAAGGTTTTAGTGTAAAATAAAATTGTGAGTGTTTTATCTTTACATATTTAAATAAGTGAAAACGGAGGATACAATGAAAAGAAAAATATCATTATTATTAGCAATGATTCTGATTCTGAGCACTTTGACAAATGTTGCCTTAGCAGTGGATTCAATGCCAGTAAGTGCAGAAGCAGAAATTATCAAAGCAGAAGACAAGGTTATGGAACTATCAATAGAAGAAGCTGTTAAGTTAGCGATTGAAAGTGATAGAGGAATGTGGAAAATAGATAAAACAATAGGAGAATTGCAAGATGCAAGAAGACTAGGAAGCAGTGCAAAAGAATTATATGAACAATTAACTGAAGCACCGATGATTCCAGGATCAAGTGATCTTAATTATTTTAATCTTATATTATCTAAAAATGACTATTACTCAAAAACTGCTGAATTAAAAACCAAAGAATTACAAAAAGGCAGAGAGCAGATGCTAAAAGGCATTGAAATAAATACAATATCATTATACTACAAAACGCTTGTCGCTGAAAAGACGATTGGTATCAATCAAGCAAAACTTGACAAAGCAAATGAGCAACTTAGAGTAATAAATCTGAAATTCAATAACGGATCAGAAACAAAAGCTGGAGTATTAAGGGGAGAAATGGCTGTACAAGAGGCAAAAACTGAATTAAATACAGCAATGGATGACTTGAATATTGTAAAGCTTGATTTACTGAATCTATTGAATTTGCCTTTTGATACCAGCATAGTTTTGACAGACACTGAACTTACTTATGTTCCTACAGTTGAACTTAATTTAGATGCTGCATTAGAAAAAGCAAAAACTGAAAGACTTGAAATTATTTCAGCACAAAACAACTTAGAACTTCAAAAAATAGAAACTCATGCTTACAAGGCTTATTATACATCTAACTTGTGGCAAAACAAGGTTGCTGTGAAAAAGCTTGAAGATGCAGAATTAAATGTTCCACAGGCATACAAGGATGTTGAGCTTGATGTGAGAAAGACATACTTAAATCTTGTAAAAGCTGAAAGAGCACTTGTAAATATGGATAAAACAGTAGAATTATCGAAGGAAGCAGCACGTATCAACAAACTTCTCTACGAGAACGGAATGGCAACATCACTTGAAGTATTGGAAGCAGATACAAATTTAGCACAAGCTGAAATTGGTCGCTATCAGTTGCTTGTAGCTTATAACTTAAGCAAATTAATGTTTGATAATTCAAATTTAATGGGAAGCCCAGTAAGTGCGGAAGAATAAATTGAAATAAGGAAGCCTTTATGGCTTCTTTTTTTTGTAAATGTATGAAAGTTAAATATTTGTACAAACTATAAACATTGGAATTAAATAATATTGGAGGTAAAAGTGTCGGAATTTAAAAACGAAAGAGGATCTTGGGGTTCGAGAATTGGTTTTTTACTTGCTGCTGCAGGTTCAGCAATTGGATTAGGCAATGTATGGAAATTCCCGTATTTGTGTGGTGAATATGGTGGTGCAGCTTTTATTGTTACTTATATCATCATACTTGTGCTTGTAGGCTTTACTATTATGCTCACTGAACTTATGATAGGCAGACACTCACAAAAGGGCCCCGTAGGAGCATATAGAGCAATTAAAGAGAGATGGGCATGGGTTGGAGCAATAGGCATTCTAGCGTCTTATTTAATATTGACATATTATAGTGTTATTGGTGGATGGATTATTAAGTACATTGTTTCCGGAATTACAGGTAATTTCAATACTACTGATGTAGATGCGTTAGGCGGGATATTCGCAACATTTATTGGGCAACCTTTTGAACCGCTGGTATACCATGCTATATTCATGATTCTTACACTAGTTATTGTTATGGGAGGTATTCAGGGTGGCATTGAAAAAGCAAGTAAAATAATGATGCCTGCTTTGTTTGTAATATTATTTATTGTTGTAATCAGGGCTGTTACACTACCCGGAGCTTCAATAGGTCTTGAATATATGTTAAAACCTGATTGGTCTAAATTTGGTTTAGATGTAGTTGTGGCAGCACTTGTTCAAGTGTTCTTCTCATTAAGTCTTGGTATGGGAGTTATTATCACATATGGTAGTTATTTGGGAAAGGATGAAAAGTTAACAACTTCTGCTGTTCAAATTCCGTTAATGGACTCAGCTGCAGCATTGTTGTCGGCGTTTGCTGTATTGCCTGCAGTATTTGCACTTGGGTATAATCCTTCAGCTGGACCTGGATTATTGTTTATTACATTACCTGGTGTGTTTGCAAAAATGCCTATGGGGTCATTGTTTGGAGTTTTATTCTTCATATTCGTTTTGTTTGCAGCATTGACATCTTCAATATCATTATTGGAGGCAGCTGTAACATATTTCGTTGATGAACATAAATGGCAAAGAAAAAAGGCAGTTATAATATTGGGCTTAGTAGCATTCCTAATAGGGGTACCATCATCATTAGCAAATGGTGCTTTTGGCGATGTCACATTTATCAATGGAATGAACTTTTTTGATTCAATGAGCTTCTTTGCAGAAAATATTCTTCTTCCTTTAAGTGCATTTTTACTGAGTATTTTTGTTGCTTGGGTTTGGGGAACAGAAAATGCTATTAAAGAAGCAACAAACAATGGAACAGTTAACTTTGGATTCTCAAAAGTCTGGATAATTTCAATTAAATATATTGCACCAATAGGAATAGGCTTCATTTTGTTACAAAGCATTATGTCCTTATTTTAAGACAATAAGTTATACATAAAAACTCTGCAACTGATTTATTATCAGTTGCAGAGTTTTTAATCTTTTTTGGTAAATAATTCAGATATAATTTTTAAAGCAGTTAATGAAAAGCCTACAAACATATTTATTCCAAACACGAAACCACCAAAGCCATAAAGCATGAGTCTTTTGAAATATTTTCCCGCAAAAGAATCAAACATTTCATGAATTTTCTCAGGTTCCATCCTATCAATTTCTTCCATAGCAATTTCATCAAACTCAATCGACTTCAGTACTTCATTGAGGTTATTTTTTAAACTGCTTATGCTTGAATCAACAAATATGTTAAGAAGATATTGTTTAGTTTCACTGTCAATGAAATTGAAATTAACTGAAACAGCTTCATTGATGACCTCTTCAAAATGTCTTTTTATTTCTTTTTCAACTGTTGGATTTTTTGTAAAATAAATAATATTTTTCTGAGCAGCTTTTATAAATTCATCTCTGTCAATTAATTCTCCGACATTAATGTCAATATGATTTTTACAATCACTTAAGAATAAGTTTATTGAATTTTCTATATTGTTTTTATTGAGTTCCTCAATAAGTCTAGTTTCTATATATTTGATTTCTTTCTCTGAAATTCCCGCAAACAACTCTTTAAATTCAGATTTCATGAATTCATTTATTAAGAAATGAGCATAAGCTGAAATTGTCTTCTTAATGTGCAATTTGTTACTTTCAAGATTAAAGCTGAGCTCGTTAGAAAATGCACTGATTTCTTTGTTGTATTTATTTAATAATCCTTGGAGTTTATCTGCATAAAATAGCTTTAATATGCTTGAAATTTTAACATTTTCAGTTTTTGATAACATATCACTGGTAGCAATGTATACTTTGTTTTTAATTTTTTGTGAATTATCAATGCTGAAATAGGAATCCAGAAGTTCATTAAGCTGCAGTTTGTTTAACCCTGTGTACAACACTTCAACTTTAGCTTTATAAAGTTTTTCTTGAAGAAGGATGTTTGCTATGCTGTTAAGCTCAAGCTTTTTATCCTCAAGAAATTTTGGTATTTTA
>JAQSYS010000111.1 GCA_029256005.1 Sedimentibacter sp. | reverse complement strand
CCACCGATACCTATAAAATATATATGATTAAATTTTTGATTCATTATAATCTCCTTGAATAATTCTTTTTTATATATTCATATTATTCATTAAAAATGTTATTAACACTTTTAAACATAACTTTAATAAAATTATTCTATGTACAGCATATGGAATAATCATAACATTATAACATGTCCCACTATATTGTTCAATATCTTTTGCTTTGTAATAAATGCTTAATATTTTCCATGAGTTATTATTCCTTGATTTTTTAAATAGACAAATGTATAATTAAAACGGTTGATGTACAATGCTTAATAGCATGTGTAAAAATCAACGAACAAATAAATTTATGATGCGAAACTTCGAGTTATCAACGAATCTTAAAATTAAGGAAAAAGTATGAAATTAACAGTAAACAATTTAAAGGATACAGAGCAGATTGGACAAATTATAAGCCATTGTCTTGAAAAAGGAACTGTTTTATGCCTGGATGGAGACTTAGGTGTTGGAAAGACTTCTTTAACCCAATTTATAGCCAGAGAGTTTGGTATTGATGAATACATAACAAGTCCTACCTTTACTATTATAAAGGAATACCAGGGAAGACTTCCATTTTACCATATGGATGTCTACAGAATAGATTCGGAAGATGACATGTATGATTTAGGTTATGATGAATATATTTATTCTGAGGGTGTAACAATCATTGAATGGTCTCATAAGATTGAAGGAATACTTCCTGAAGATAGAATTAACATAGAAATACAAAGGCTGAATGATCAAAGCCGCTTAATGACTATTGATGGAAAGGGAAGCACTTACGAAAAATTAATAGAGGAGCTGAAAAAACATGAAAATACTTGCAATTGAATCTGCATCAGTGACAGCTTCCTGTGCTGTGTCTGAGAATGGTATTATATTAGGAGAATATACTCTAAATCATAAAAAGACACATTCCGAAAAGCTTATGCCATTAATTGAAACATTAATGAAGGAGTTGGAACTTAAAATACAAGACATTGATGTTATTGCAATTTCAGAAGGCCCCGGCTCTTATACAGGACTCAGAATTGGCGCAGCTATAGCTAAAAGTATGGCATATGCTGTGAATATTCCAATAGTTAATGTAGCTACAACAAAATCTTTAGCTGGAAACATATTTGATTTAAGCAATCATATAGTTCCAGTTATGGATGCCAAGGGTGGAAGAATATACACAGGGATATATAAGTGGGAAGATGAGGAGCTTGTCACAGTGAAGGAACAATTTCCGTGCAACATTGAAGAATTAATTGAAATTTTAAGTCAGTATGAAGTTCCGTCTATATTTAACGGTGACGGTTCAGTGAATTACAGAAGCATAATTGAAGAAAAATTAAAGGATAAGGCTCATTTTGCTACCGAAAAATTCAATTGTTTAAATGCCTCAACATTGGCTTCATTAGGATTTCAGATGGCTTTAAAAGGAGAAATGATTAATGCTTCGGATTTCAAACCTCAATATTTGAGATTGTCCCAGGCAGAACGCAATAAGAAGTAAGGAGGATTTATGGTAAGTATAAGAGGTATGCGTTATGATGATTTAGATCAAATAACGGAAATCGAAAAAATTTGTTTTTCATTACCATGGTCGAAAAATTCCTTTGAACAAGAGTTGAAAAATGAACTGGCATATTATCAATGTGCTGAAGAAAACGGCAAAATTATGGGTTACATGGGAATGTGGAAAATTATTGATGAATGCCACATAACAAATGTTGCTATGCTACCGGAATACAGAAATAGGGGAATAGCCTCATTGCTTATAAGCAAAATGATTGAAATATGCAAGTGTTCAGAAATACATAACATGACACTTGAAGTTAGACAATCAAATTTACCAGCTATCAGTTTATATGAAAAATTTGGTTTTGTATCAGTTGGGAAAAGACCTAGGTATTATATGAAGCCTATAGAAGATGCAATAATAATGTGGAAAAAAATTTAGCAATATTATACAGAGGAAAAAATGAAAAAGAAGAAAGTAAAATGGCATAGAATTTTAATATTAGTTACAGTGCTTATATTGTTTTTATTCGGAGCATTTCTGGTTATAGAAGGAATAATAAAAGATAAGGAAGCCCCACCGGAGGAGCCTGTCAGTGAAGAACCAATAGAGGAGCCATCAAAGGAGCCTGTCGAAGAGCCTGTTGATGAACCTGAGGAACCCATAAAAGAGCCGGAGAAAGAACCTGAAAAACCCGATGAACCGGAAAAACCAATTGACCAGAATATAACAATCGTTGAAAATCCCGGAGCCATAGATGTATTGGTAAACAGGACAAATAATCTTCCTGACACTTATGTGCCTGAGGATTTGGTTAAATTGACAGATGTGCCAACAGTTTTATCTAATCCAGAAATTAACCAGTTGAGAAAATCAGCATATGAAGCTTTAGTTGAGCTTTTTTCAGCAGCTAAGAATGAAGCTGAATATGAGTTGTTTGCTCGTTCAGGCTACAGATCATACAATACGCAGGTTTCTCTTTACAGCTCATATGTTGCAAACCACGGTCAGGCAGCTGCAGACACCTTCAGTGCTAAACCAGGTCAAAGTGAACACCAGACAGGTCTTTCCATGGATATAACCTGTGAAGCAATGAACTTCCTGTTAGATGATACATTCGGTCAAACAGATGAAGGCAAATGGGTAGCAGAAAATGCTCACAGATTTGGATTTATAATAAGATATCCAAAGGGAAAAGAAGATATTACCGGATACATGTATGAACCATGGCATATAAGATTTTTGGGGATAGAGATGGCTACTGAAGTATTTGAGTCAGGGTTGACTTTAGAAGAATATTTCGAACAATAATAAAAAGATGAGATTCTGAGGGCTTGCCCGAAAGTATCTCATCTTTTATACTTATTAATTATTAATTAACTCATACACATCATTTGCATACTGAACAGGGTCTTCTATTTGAAGTCCTTCAATAAGAAGTGCCTGGTTGTAAAGAATGCTGGACAGTTTCTTTAATTTTTCCTTGTCATTTGTATAAGCATTTTTAATTTTTTCAAACATTTGATGTTCAGTGTTTATTTCAAGAATTTTTTCTGCGTGAACATCTCCAGCCATGCTATCTGGCATTGATTTCAGCGTTTTTTCCATTTCAATTGACAATTCCCCTTCTGTAGCAAGGCACACAGGGTGAGTTTTTAATCTTTTAGAAGCACGGACTGCTTTTACCTTGTCGTTTAAGCTTTCAGACATGAAGCTGAATATATCGTTATTTTCTTCAGATTCCTGCTTGCTTTCTTCTCCCTCAGATTTAATTTCCAAGTCTGCGGAGGACACATTTTTAAATTCTTTTTCCTTGTAGCTCATGAGAACCTTTATAGCAAATTCATCAATTTCATCTGTAAAGAACAGAATTTCATATCCCTTGTCACTAACCATTTCAGCTTGAGGAAGTTTTGCAATGTTGTTTGCATTTTCTCCTGTTGCATAGTAAATATATTTTTGTTCTTCTTTCATGCGTGAAACATATTCATCAAGAGTTACAAGCTTTTTCTCTGTTGAGGAATAAAACATCACCAGGTCCTGAAGCGTTTCCTTGTTTGCGCCCCATTCGCTGTACAAACCAAATTTCAATGTTCTTCCAAAGTTTGTAAAAAACTTTTCATAAGTTTCTCTTTCGTCCTTCTGCATAGCTAAAAGCTCGCTCTTGATTTTTTCTTTTATTTTCTTTGCAATAAATTGAAGCTGTCTGTCATGTTGCAATGTTTCTCTTGAGATATTGAGAGATAAATCAGCGGAATCAACCAAGCCTTGTACAAATCCAAAATAATCAGGTAGTAAATCAGGACACTTGTTCATTATAAGAACACCGTTTGAATACAGTTCCAATCCTTTTTCAAAATCCTTTGTATAAAAATCAAAAGGAGTTCGTGAAGGAATATATAGAATAGCATTGTAGCTTGTGATTCCTTCGACACTTACATGAGTATATTTTAATGGTTTATCAAAGCCGTAATGTTTTTCCATATAAAAGTTTTCGTAATCAGAAGGTTCGAGCTCACTTTTGTTTTTGCGCCATATAGGAACCATGCTGTTTAATATTTCATCCTCGAAGTAATCCTCATATTCATTTTCGGTGCCTTCAATTTTTCTTCTTTTCTGTATCATCATTTTTATTGGATATTTGATGAAGTTAGAATATTTCTTAACTAAATTTTTAATATTGTATGAATCCAGGAATTCATCGTAATCTTCATCATCCGTGTTCTTTTTTATCTGAATGATGATTTCAGTTCCTACAGTATCCTTTTCGCATAAATTAATTGTATAACCGTCTGCACCGGTCGATTCCCATTTATATGCTTCTTCAGAGCCATGTGCCTTAGTTATTACAGTAACATTTTCAGCAACCATGAATGCTGAATAAAAGCCGACACCAAATTGTCCAATAATATCTACTCCGTCTTTTGATTCATTGTTTGATTTGAAGTCGTAGGAACCACTTCGAGCAATTGTTCCTAAATTAGTATCTAGTTCTTCCTTTGTCATACCAATTCCTGTGTCAGAAACCCTCAGTATTCTTTCATCTTCATTCACGGAAATTCTTATGTAAAAATCTTCCTTGTTAAATTCCATGCTTGGATCAGTCAATGATTTATAATAGCTTTTATCAATAGCATCACTTGCATTTGATATAAGCTCTCTTATGAAAATTTCTTTATGTGTGTAAATTGAATTAATCATTAAATCCAACAGTCTTTTGGATTCTGATTTAAATTGTTTTTTTGCCATAATTTATTCCCTTCTTTCATATTTGTCAAAAGTAAGTTTAGTTTTCTGTTAGCACTCTAAATATTCGAGTGCTAATCATATTTATTATTTTAGCAAATGAAAAATATTTGTCAATAGTTTGGGCAAAAAAAAGAGTGACATTCACTCTTTGTTTGGCTATATATTTGTTATATTTCAATATTGGAATATCATTAATATGTTCATTGCATAAAGAAGTTGTCATTGAGTACTAGTTCCAACTCCATATCGCATATTATGGTAAACATCAACTATTTTATTCCATGTAGCTTCATTTACAGTACCGGTAGGTTCTAGCTCATATAAATTTTGAAATGCAATAACAGCTGCTGTTGTTGCTGAATCAAATATTCCTTCTGCTACAATTGAAGGAATTTGCGGTAGTTTGGTAGACAAATAGGCAAGCATTAATTCTAATATCAATATTCCTGGATATATGGCTCCCATTCCTTCTCTGTATTCTAATCCCATAAATTTAATGTTTGGAATAAATATTTCTTCAGGGGTCAAATTTACAAGTATGTCATAAACAGTCCTGTATATTGTGTTCCAGGTTATTTGGTCAACTATACCTGATGGAGGAAGATTCATTGCTGTTTGAAATCCAATAACTGAAGCTGTTGTTTCGGGACCAAAGTACCCGGTTATATTGACTGCTGGTACTGAAGGTAAACTAGCAGAAAGCACATTTAGGAAAAATTGCAGCAGACCAATTACAGGGCGATTCCCACCTTCTAACAAAACAGTTGAATAGAGCTGAATTAAATCATTTGCAATCAAACCTTCTGATACTAATTCATATAGTCTTGTAACACTGATATAAATTCGTCTTATCATGTACCATGTATCTTCATCCACTATTCCAGTGGCAGGCAAATTAAAAACTTTCTGAAATTCTCTTACTGTATTTTCAGTTGATTCATTAAAGTACCCTGTAACATTTATTCTTGGTATACCCGGATAATTATCGGAAATCCTGTTTAATGAGTGCTGCATTCTAAATACTGTTATTCCAGAGTCGCCAAGCTCAAGAGGAGTGCCTGGATATGTTGCTGTTTGCAGTGTAGGAAAAGATCCATCAACAATTGTAACATCATCACCGTAATAGTATCTTAATATTTCAATGGCTGTGTATCCTTGGTTGGCTAAATCTACAGTGCCCCATTGGTGCATTCCTTTGCAGCGGACTTCTCTGCCGTCACAAAAGGCAGCAAACAATGGTTCAATATGTCCTTCTCTCACGATATATTGATCAAATGATTCATTTGAAATGTCAGATATATTACTGAATATACCTCTGTCATGAACGTAGGCCTGATCAAATTGTATAGAATTAGTGATATCAAAATTATAACCTCTACCTCTGTACCACTCTGTAAAAACTCTGTTCATTGCAGTTGAAACAATGGCATGAATATTAGCCTTTAGAGCTTCTTCCGGCCAGGTTGGATACAATTCGCTGGATGCTACATTTTTTATGTAATCAATAAAAGGAACTGTAACATTTAATGCATTTTCGTCATCAGGCAAACCTAAATG
>JAQSYS010000110.1 GCA_029256005.1 Sedimentibacter sp. | reverse complement strand
GCCATTAGATATAATAATATTTGAACAGGAATAATATCACCTTCTTAGAAGCATATTTAATATTACATTTTATTCAGATGATTATATTGTGTGACACATAAAATAGCTTAAATCAAAATTAATTTGTAATCTATTATTTTAGACAGCATATTATGTAATAGGAATGGAGGTATATGAATGTCAAGATTTTTTAAAAGTTTCGATGATAATGGATTAAATAAAGTCACTGAAAGCAAGGAGTTCAAGGATATTGCAAATGACAAAAATGTAAATGAATTAATAAATAATGAGCAATTTAAAGAATTTAAAGAAAAATATAACGGTAAATCCGAGGATGAAATTTTAAGAGATGCAAAAAATATGAGCAAAAAGTTAAAAGAGCAGTATGGTGAAGAAGAATACAACAAAAAAATTCAAGATTTAAAAAACTTTGAAAAGTTTTTAAGCCCAGAACAGAAAAAGAAAATGAAGAAGTTTTTAGATGGGTTAAAATAATTTAAGTTTATTGAATATAACATAAAAGAAGGAGAGATTTTCTCCTTTTTTGTATATTTTTAACTAAAAAATATTTATGCGTGTTTGTAAATAATTAATTCAAGTGTGTTTAGAAAACAAATACATTAGTTAAAATATGTATTTATTTCGCACTTGGCTTGAAAACGCTATTTTATTTAAAATAAAAGTATGAAAACGTGTCGATTTTCATAATAATAAGTTTTAATCTATTTACAATCGTTTTCATTAAAATGCAAAAGCAAGTCTTTTTTTCATGTTTGGTATTATCAACCGTTTCAATTATTATTTGACAATTAATATATATTCAATTATAATAAAACATGGTTATATTTTTATTTAATTAGGAGGGACAAAATGAAAAAGGTTATAAGTATCTTATTAGTACTTGTTATGGTTTTTAGCTTAGCAGCATGCAGTAAACCTGCAGAAGCACCAGTTGAAAAACCTGCAGAAACTCCAGCAGCAGAAACTCCTGCAGCTGAGGCTCCAAAAACTGAGGCAGAACCTTTTGAAGGTAAAATTGCCATCGTAACAAACACTCTTTCTCAAAATGAAGAAGAGTATCGTTCAGCACAACAATTAGTTGAAAAATATGGAGAAGACAAAGTCGTTCACGTAATGTGGCCAGACAACTTCATGACAGAACAAGAACAAATGATTAGTATCGTAACTAAACTTGGTTCAGACCCTGAAATTAAAGCGTTAATAATTAATCAGGCTGTTCCAGGAACAAATGCTGCGGTTGATAAATTATTAGAAACTCGTGATGATTTATTTATTGCTTATTGTCAGCCACAAGAAAATCCACCTGACGTTGCTGCAAGAGCAGATTTAATTTTACAAGCAGATGAATTAGGTATGGGCGATAACATTCCAGTACAAGCTCAAAAATTAGGTGCAAAGACTTTAGTACATTATTCTTTCCCAAGACATATGTCAATAGTTCTTCTTTCATCTAGAAGAGACTTAATGGAAGCTAAATGTAAGGAAATTGGAATTGAGTTTGTAGACGCTACAGCTCCAGACCCAACAGGAGACGCTGGTTTACCAGGTGCACAACAATTTATCCTTGAAGATGTTCCAAAGATGGTAGAGAAATATGGTAAAGACACTGCTTTCTTCTCAACAAACTGTGGAATGCAGACTCCATTAATTAAAGCGAGTGTTGATGCTGGAGCTATATATCCACAACCTTGCTGTCCATCACCATATCATGGATATCCATCAGCACTTGGAATTGAATCAACAGGGTATACTGCTGATGCAATGGCAAATGTTATAAGCGAAACAGCTAAAAAACTTAATGAAAAAGGTGTTCTTGGAAGATTCTCAACATGGCCAGTACCTGTAGCTATGATGAACACTGTAGCAGCAGGCGAATATGCAATTAAATGGTTAAACGGTGAAGTAGGCGATGAGCTTGACACAACTGTATTAGAAGGATTAATGACAGAGTATGCTAATGGAATAAGTGTTGCAACAACTACATACGTAGAAAATGGAACAGAATTCCCAACGTACAGATTAATAATGATGGACTTCTTAACTTATGGTGAAGAACATTTAAAATAAGATATTTAAATAGCATTTAAGTGACTAGGGAATGTTTCGGGATTTCTTTGATGAACTTCCGATTCATTCCTTTTTAATGAAAATCTAAAATCATAATTACAGGAGGTAAATATGAGTGATAACCTTCTAAGCTTAAAAAACGTTTCAAAAGAATACTCCGGAAACAGAGTATTAAAAGATATAAACATTGAGCTAAAAAAAGGTGAAATACTAGCCCTAATCGGAGAAAACGGAGCCGGAAAATCAACATTGATGAACATACTTTTCGGCATGCCTGTTATTCATTCTACTGGGGGATATGAAGGAAAAATTGAAATTGATGGAAAAGAAGTAAATATAAAAAGCCCACATGACGCTATGGAACATGGTATAGGAATGGTTCACCAGGAATTTATGCTAATACCTGGTTTCTCAATAACAGAGAACATTAAATTAAACAGGGAAATTACAAAGCCAAATGTTGTAAGCAAGGTGTTAGGCAAGCGTTTAGAATCATTAGATGTTAAAAATATGAATGATGATGCTAGAAAAGCTCTTGATGTTCTTGAAATGGACATTGATGAATATCTTCCAGTAGCAGGTCTTCCTGTAGGACACATGCAGTTTATTGAAATTGCTCGTGAAATTGACAAGAAAGGAATAAAAATTCTGGTATTTGACGAACCAACTGCAGTTTTAGCAGAAGCCGAAGCTAAGAATTTACTTGATGCTATTAGAAAGTTAGCAAAAAAAGGAATTGGAATAATATTTATAAGTCATAGACTTGATGAAATAATAGATGTTGCAGATAAAGTTACTGTCATGAGAGATGGAGAACACGTTGCTACGAAGGATGTTAAGGATACAAACAAATTTGAAATAGCTCAATTGATGGTAGGAAGAAAAATTTCTATTGAAAGAACAGATTCTGATAATAAAAATGTAAGTGATGAGACAATTTTGGATATAAAGGACCTTAAGGTATCCATGCCGGGTGAAAGAGTAAAAGGCATTAATTTAGAGATTAAAAAAGGTGAGATCGTTGGTATAGGAGGTCTCGCAGGACAAGGAAAGCTTGGTGTTGCTAATGGGTTGATGGGTATTTACCCTGCGACCGGAGAAGTTGTGTTTAATGGCAAAAAGCTTCAGTTGAATAACCCTATGGCTTCAATTGAATCTGGTCTTGCTTTTGTAAGCGAAGACAGAAAAGGTGTAGGTCTATTGCTTGATGAATCGATAGAAGGAAATATAGTATTTTCTGCTATGCAAGTTAGAAATGATTTTTTAAATATGGTTGGACCTTTCAGATTCAAAGACTCTAAAAAAATCAGAAAACATGCTAAGGAAATGATTAAAGATCTTGACATTAGATGTACATCACCTTTACAAAACGCAGGAAGGCTTAGCGGAGGAAATCAACAAAAGGTTTGTGTTGCAAGAGCGCTCACTCTAAATCCTACACTTTTATTAGTATCTGAACCTACAAGAGGAATTGATATAGGTGCCAAAAAACTTGTTTTGGATTTATTAAAGAAATTAAATAAAGATTACGGAATGACAATTGTTATGACTTCTTCTGAACTAGCAGAATTAAGAAGTATTAGCGACAGAATAGTAATAGTTTGTGAAGGCAAAGTAGAGGGCGTTCTTCCTCCTGATGCACCTGATGCAGATTTTGGTTTAATGATGTCAGGTAGCCGACACAATGCTGAAGGGAGTGAAGCATGATGGTTGAAGTAAAAGAGAATAAGAGTATAAACTTTAAAGAACTCATTAGTAAAATCGGATTGCCGACTTTAATTATCGGTACATTTTGGATAATTCTTCTGATTACGGGAGGATTCCTCGGAATTTCGACGATGACATTATTAAGTGACACCATAAAGCGTGCAGGCATGAACGGAATTTTGGTACTTGCTATGGTGCCTTCTATTCAATCAGGAACAGGACCAAACTTTGCATTACCAATCGGTATAATTTGTGGATTGTTTGCAGTAGTTTTATCCATAGAATTTGGATTTACCGGTGCTTCATGGCTGTTTGTTTCAATTGCTTTATCAATAGTATTTGCTGTAATATTGGGATATTTATACGGAAAGCTGTTGAATGCTGTTAAGGGCTCAGAAATGACAATAGCAACATATACCGGTTTTTCAATATCTGCTTTCATGTGCCTTGCATGGCTTATGATACCTTTTACAAGTCCTAAAATGGGATGGTTTATGGGAAAAGGATTAAGAGAAACAGTACAGCTTGATGGCATAGGTGCAGCACAGATTTTAAGTGATTTTTGGAAATTTACAATTGGTGGAGAAGGCGGATTAATCATTCCAACAGGTATGATTATCATGTTCCTTTTATGTTGTGCTGTAGTATGGCTTTATTTCAGATCTAAATCCGGTATAGCAATATCTGCTGGAGGTATTAATCCAAGATTTGCACAAGCATCAGGAATTAATATTAACCGAAACAGAATTAAAGCTAATATTTTATCAACAGTATTAGGAGCAATAGGAATAATTGTTTATTCACAGGGATATGGTTATGCGCAGCTTTATAACGCTCCATTGATGATGGCTTTCCCAGCTGTAGCTGCTATTTTAATCGGTGGTGCTACTGCCACAAGAGCAAAAGTATCTCATGTTATAATAGGAACTATAATATTCCAAGGTCTTTTAACTACAGCATTGCCTGTAGCAAATCAGTTATTTGCAGGAACGGATCTTTCAGAAATACTTCGTATGGTAATTCAGAACGGAATAATCCTTTATGCTTTAACACAAGTAAAAGGAGGCGGTAAATAATGAATAATGTATCTAGTGGAGAAAGATTAAAGATAAAAAGAGATTCATCATGGATTGCTGACAATATAGTTACACTAATATTCATTGCATTTACTGTATTTGGATTTATTGTATCCGACGGAGTAACAATGAATTACTTTTTAACTGAATTATCAAGTAGATTTTTCAGAAATGCATTTTTGGTATTGTCATTGATAATACCTGTAGTTGCAGGTTTAGGTCTTAATTTCGGCATAGTAGTAGGTGCAATGGCAGGACAAATAGCTATTGCAATAATGAGATATTTCAGCATAGGCGGATATTCAGGAATGGCTCTTACATTCTTAATAGCATTTCCAATAGCTGCAATGTTTGGATATTTTACAGGTGTACTGTACAACAAAACAAGAGGACAGGAAATGATTGCCAGCTTAATAGTAGGTTATTTTGCTAATGGTCTTTATCAGTTCTTATTCCTGTTCGCTGTCGGAGTAATTATAAAGGTTCCTGCTACACATCCAATGATTAAACCGGATGGAGTAGGCATCAGAATGACAGTTGACTTGGTGAAGGTTGAAGAAGGTGGATTAAAATATGCTCTTGACAGCATAATGGAAATACCTTTCATGTGGGCGGTTTTAATCGTAGCTGTAGCTATATTGCTTCTTCAGGTTATAAGATATACAAAAAATAAGAATAAACCAAGTTTTAATGGTAATCAAAGAATGATGACTCTTATTAACTCTGTGTTAAGTCTTGTACTTGTAGCAATAAGTATTTTTGCTATAACAACTGATTCAAGCTTGATGAAGGTAAGACAGGTACCAGTTTTAATAGGGGTATTCATAATATCACTTTGCGTATTCAATGAACTGATATTAAAAACAAAGCTAGGACAAGATTTCAGAAGCGTAGGACAAAGTCAACACATAGCTGAAGTTTCGGGTATAAATGTTGATAAAACAAGAATAATTGCAACTATGATTTCAACGGTATTGGCTGCATGGGGACAAATCATGTATTTACAGAACATGGGAACATTGAACACATACGGTGCTCATACTCAGATAGGAATGTTCTCTGTTGCATCATTGTTGGTTGGAGGTGCTTCAACCCAAAAGGCTAATATACGTCATGCTATCTTAGGAACATTGTTGTTTAACTCAATGTTTATAATGTCACCTGAAATTGGATTATCCTTGTTTGGAAATGCTCTCTTAGGAGAATATTTTAGAACATTTATGGTTTATGGAGTTATAGGTCTTGCACTTGGACTTCACGTATGGAGATCCAATAAAAAAGGAAAAGCAACTCTTAATTAGCTATATAAGTAGAGGCTTAAAGATTTTTGGGATTTATGCTAAGCATAAATCCCTTTTATTATGACAAAAAAGATTATGTATTTGATTTCTTTACAGTCTTAAAAAAGTTGCGCTTAGAAATTATTAGTAGTATAATCATTGCAATTGTTAAAATGGAGGAAAATATGAAAGATAAAGTATTGATACTTGCCATAGA
>JAQSYS010000109.1 GCA_029256005.1 Sedimentibacter sp. | reverse complement strand
GGTATAATATTAATCAAAAGCTGAGTATATGGATGCTTTGGATTGTTAAACACTTCATCAGTAGAACCTGATTCTACAATTTGACCAGCATACATAACCGCCAAACTGTGGCTGTAATGTTTTACTAATCCTAAATCATGAGATATTAAAAGTATTGAAATTCCCATATTCTTATTTATATCTTTAAAAAGTTCCATAACCTGCTTCTGAATAGTTGAATCCAGTGCTGTGGTTGGTTCGTCAGCAATTATGAGTCTAGGGTCATTCATCAATGCCATGGCAATGTTGACTCTTTGTCTCATGCCTCCGCTCAACTGCCATGGATAGAAATTAAGTATGTTGTCTGGATTTTCAAAGCCTACCTTTTTAAATAGCATTGAAGCCTTTTCCAATGCTTCCTTCTTACTTTTTTTCATATGATAAATGTAGCCATCCACAATTTGATTTTTAATTTTAATCATAGGATGTAAATAAAAAACCGTATTTTGAGGTATATAGCCTACATTTTTGCCTATGTGCTCTCTTTTTTCCCCTTTAGAAACATTTAAGATAGATTTACCAGCCGTATAAATTTCATCAGCGGTAAATTTCAAATCATCAGGAAGCAGATTTATTATAGATTTAGCTGTCAATGATTTGCCTGACCCTGATTCTCCTACTAAGCCGAAAATTTCTCCATTTTCAATTGTTAGAGAGGTGCTGCTCACAAGAGTAACCTCCTATAGATTAAAATGTCATTTAATCCGTCTCCTATAAGGTTAAAGCCAAGCACTGTAATAATAATTGCAATTCCAGGAGCAACAGCCAGGTATGGGTACACAAGAAAAAACTGTCTTGCTTCGCTGAGCATCAATCCCCAGCTAGCAAAAGGAGGTTGTATTCCCAACCCTAAAAATGAAAGTGATGTTTCAATCATAACAGCTGAACCTATGGCTGAGCTGTACTGAGTAATCAATCTTGGAAGCATGGCCGGAATAAAATGTCTGATAAATATAGTAAACTTCGAGCTGCCATAGCTTTTTGCAGCTTTAATGTACAAAAGATTCTCTGTATCTAAAATCATTGAATAAACCAATCTTGAAAAAACAGGCACCATAAAAATACTTATGGCTATAATTGAGCCTTTTAGACCTCTGCCTACAACTGTTACAAGCATCAATGCCAAAAGAATCCCTGGGAAAGCCATTAAGCCATCCATTATTCGCATAATCAAAGAGCTTGCATATTTTTTAAACAATGCTGCAAGAGCTCCTAATATTATACCAATCATAGTACCTAGCGTTACTGAGCCTACTCCAACAAGCAAGACATTTCTTGAGCCATACATAATTCTTGACAATATATCTCGTCCAAAATTATCCGTTCCCAAAATATGCTCTGAATTAAAATCAGGCTTCATAAAACGCTCAGAAATATTCATTTCATTTGGCTTATATGGCATGTATATAAACGAAAGTATCCAGACTGCTAATATTAATAACACTAGTATCATTCCAAGTCCAAGACTCAAATTTTTTTTCATTATTCTCCTCTTTCAACTGACTTTATTCTAGGATTAATTATCATTATAAGCACGTCAACCATCAATGTTATAATAATCACTGTTGATGTTATAAACATTACAAGTCCCTGCAAAAGAACAATATCCCTGTGTTCAACGGCAGTCAAAACAAGTCTTCCTATACCAGGAAGAGCAAAAATAGTTTCAACAACAACTGTTCCACCGGCAAGCTTAGCAAACTGCATTCCTATAATGGTTATTGGTGCAATCAATGCACCCCTTAGAGCATACTTTAAATATATTTTTCCTGCTCTGAGTCCTTGAATTTTTGCCATATCCATGTAATCCTGCATGAGAGAATCGAGCATTGAGCTTCGCACAATACGCAGCAATGTTCCTACTTCTCCAAAACTTAAAACTATCGCAGGCAGTGCAATGCTTTTTAAAAATCCTAAAAAGCTTTCACTCATTGTAACAAATCCTGAAACCGGAAATAATTTTAACCTCAGTCCAAAATAAACAATAAAAACCATTCCTATCCAAAAGGAAGGAATGGCTGTTCCAAGCTGCATTATACTTCTTGAAAAATAATCTATAAAACTGTTTTTTTTAATTGCAGACAGCATGCCAAACAAAAAGGCAAATGCTGTTGCAAAAATCATTGCAAGAACTGCAATTGACATAGTAACAGGCAGAGCCTTAGCAATTAATGTTGTCACAGATTCTCCGTACACATAGGATTTACCCATGTCAAGCTTTGCTAAATCTACTAACCAGCTTAAATATTGCTGGTAAAGAGGTTTATCAAGACCCATGGCTTTATGCAGATCCTCTATCATCTCAGGTGTTGCTTCAGTTCCTAGAATCAGTTGTGCAGGATCTCCCGGAATTATCATAAGAACAAAAAATGTAATTATGGAAACAACCAGCAATACAACTATTGAACTCTTAACTCTGCTTATCACATATCTCAGCATAATTTCACCACTTACTATTAATTGAAATATACTTCCTTAAAATCATAGAAATCAATAGGGAATATTTCCATACCATCAACATTCTTTTGCAATGCTAGAATTGTTCTAGGTGTTTGTAGATAAATTGCAGGAAGTTTGTTTGCAAGAATCTCTTGAATTTCTTTGTATATTTCTGTTCTTTTATCTGCATCAAGCTCCTGCTGTGCTCTGTCTAAAAGCTCATCAACCTCTCCTGTTTTTAAGCTAATATAGTCGTTGCTGTTAGAATAATACCTTGAAAGAAAGGCAAACGAATCAAGTCTTCCTGTATGACCAACTACAGTTGTATCAAATTTCTTAGCTCCGTAAACATCGCTTAACCAAGTTCCCCATTCAATGATTTCAATATTCACATTAATTCCTATTTTACTCAACTGATCAGCAATAACCTGACCTCCATCTACATGAAGTTGATAATTTTTAGGTAAAGACATGTTTATATCAAATCCATTTTCGTATCCTGCTTCCTTCAAAAGCTCCTTCGCCTTGTCAGGATTGTATTCTATAATATCATTTGTATCAAAGTAATCAGGTGATGTTGGTGGTAAATGTGAACCTATTTGGTCTCCATATCCAAACATGGATGCATCAATAACTTCCTTTTTGTTGATTGCCATTGCCATCGCTTGTCGTACTTTTTCATTTGAAAGTATTTCGTGATTAGTATTAATTGACATAATCTGAACAGCATTCATAGGTTCAGAAATAACCTTATATTCTGCATTTCCTTCAACCACAGTAACCTGATCGCCTGTTAAAGGAATAATGTCCAAATCTCCTGCCTGGAAACCTGCCAGCATTGATGTTGCATCAGGTAATAGAACCAATTTAACTGTTTCTAATTTAGCCTTGTCTCCATAATAGTTGTCATTTCTTTGAAGAACAAGTTGTTGTTGTGGTATCCATTCCTTCAATGTGAAGGCTCCCGTTCCTACAGGCTTTGTTTTCAAGTCTGCAGCTGCTTCTTCAGGAACAATTGCTGCCCATGGATATGCGAAGCTTTTTAAAAGCTCAACATCCAATTTTTCAGTTGTAAATTTTATTGTATAATCATCAACTACTTCTATATCTTTAATATTTGCATAATCTCTTGCTCTTGGGCTTTCGACATCCTTAAGTCTCTTAATAGAAAACTCAATATCCTTAGCTTTCATATCTCTTCCGTTATGGAATTTTACATCATCTCTCAATTTAAATGTAATTTCCATTCCATTTTCAGAAATATCCCATTCCTTAGCAAGTCTAGGCACTATTTCCCAATCGGATGTTACTCCGACTAATGTATCATATATGTTGTTTGTAATCGCAAATGTGGAGGCTGCAGCAGTTCTGTGAGGATCAAGACCTTCTGGTTCTGTTGTATAACCCATTGTTAAATCAGTCTTGATAGGAGCTGCATCATCAGGAGTGTTTTCTTGTTGACATGCTGTTATTGAAAACATCATTAAAACAGCAATAATAAGTAATAATAATTTTGAATTTTTCATAGTTCTTCCTTTCAGTTAATAAAATTTTTAAAAATATCTTTTACTGAACATTGCTTACAATAATATTGTACCTATTTTCAATATTTATAATCAAATCATTGCTGTATCTGTTATAAAATTTGAAAAATAATACCATGCAAACACATTTATTATTACCACAATTCTTTTTAAATGTCAATAGGCGTCAACCCGCACAAAAGTCTTAATTGTTCGATTGAAAAATTTAAATTAAAATGGTATTATTATAAAAAGAATGTATAAGAGGTGCGCCATGTATGAAATGAGACAAGAAAAGATACAAAAAATGAAACAAAAGAAGTGGTTCAGTTATGCCTTGCTAGCGGTTGCCATATTCCTTTTTTCACAAGGTACTGCAATAATTGATAAAAGTATGGAAGCTGCTATTCCTGTACTACTAATAAGCTTTATTTTACATACAAATAGTGTTGGTGACTTGACAGAAAGAATTTTTAAAATTAAGTATTCTAAAGCTGCGAATATTGCAATGTTAATTGCCCTATCTACTGCTGCAGCTGTTTGTTATATTAAAAAATTTAATATTTTATATATCGTTTTGCTAAACTTTGCAGCAATAGCAATATATATAATATTTGCAGCTATCTTCAACAAATCTAAATCAGGAGAATAAAAAATAATGCTAAAAAAATTTATTTCATATTACAAGCCGGTTAAAAAAATATTTATAACCGACATGATTTGTGCTTTTATAATGGCTGTCTGTGATTTGTTCTACCCGATGATTACCAGAAATATCATCAATATTTATGTTCCTGACCAACAGTTTCAGTTAATGGTAACATGGCTGGTTATTTTAGGTTTAATTTACATATTGAAGGTAGGACTCAACTATTATATCACTTACTACGGTCACATAATGGGAGTCATAATGCAATCAAACATGAGGAAGGATATTTTCGAACATTTACAGGATCTTCCCTTTGTGTTTTTTGATGAAAACAAAACAGGCTCTCTTTCTTCAAGGATAATAAATGACTTAATGGAAGTATCTGAGCTTGCACATCATGGACCTGAGGATTTATTTATTTCAGCAATTATGCTGATAGGCTCTTTCATTGCGTTAAGCACCATTAACTTTCCTCTTGCACTCATAGTATTTTCAGTTGTTCCGTTTCTAATATTTTTTGCAATGAAACTGAGAATTAGAATGGCAGATTCATTCATGGAAACAAGAGAAACTATTGGCGAGGTAAATGCAACTATTGAAAATAGCATCTCTGGAATAAGGGTTTCTAAGGCTTTTTCCAACAAGGAAAATGAAATCGAAAAATTTGAGAACAATAATGAAAAATTCAAGCAAGCAAGAAAAAAAGCTTACAAGGTTATGGCTGAATTCCATGTGGGTTCTTCATTTATTATTGATTTCTTAAATATCCTTGTACTGAGCGCAGGTGGTATATTCTTCTTCAAGGGATACATAAATTTCGGAGATTTTGCAGCATTTATATTATATATAGGAAACTTTTTAAATCCTATCCGAAAGCTCATAAATTTTGTAGAACAATATCAGTCAGGAATTTCCGGCTTCAAAAGATTTACTGAAATTATGGACAAGAAAATAGAAGCTGATGAACCTGATGCAAAGAATGTTGATACAGTCAAGGGTGATATATGCTTTGATGATGTTACCTTCTCATATGATAATAACAAAGAAGTGTTAAAAAACATAACTTTTAATATTGAAGCAGGAAAGACTGTTGCATTTGTTGGACCATCAGGAGGTGGAAAGACAACTCTTTGTCACTTGATACCTCGTTTTTATGAAACAGAAGAAGGAAATATTTTTATTGATAATTTAAACATTAAGGATTTCACACGTAAATCCTTGAGAAAAAACATAGGAATTGTGCAACAAGATGTATTTTTGTTTACAGGAACTATAATGGACAATATACATTGCGGAAGATTTGATGCTACAAAAGATGAGGTAATAGAAGCAGCCAAGATGGCTAACATCCATGACTTTATAATGACTCTACCTGAGGGTTACAACACTTATGTTGGAGAAAGAGGAGTTAAATTATCAGGAGGACAAAAACAAAGAATCTCTATTGCCAGAGTATTTTTGAAAAATCCGCCAATATTAATACTGGATGAAGCAACCTCAGCCCTAGACAATGCCACTGAGTTGTTAATTCAAAACTCTCTTGAAGAACTGTCTAAAGGAAGAACCACAGTAGTTGTTGCCCACAGACTATCAACTATAAAAAATGCAGATGAAATAGTAGTCATTACAGATAAGGGAATTTTGGAAAAGGGAAGACATGAGGATTTAGTTCAATCAAACGGTATTTATGCTGAGTTGTATAATTCTCAATTTAAAAACATGATTTAGGAGGCTCAATGAAGGTAACTATAATTGGACACTGGGGAGGTTTTCCAAAGGTTGGAGAAGCGACTTCGGGATATTTAATAGAACATGATAATTATAAATTGCTTTTGGAATGTGGCAGCGGTGTTTTAAGCTCACTGCAAAAGGTTATTGATTTAGGGAAACTCAATGCAGTCTTAATAACTCACTATCATTATGACCACTGCTGTGACATAGGACCTCTACAATATGCAAGACAAATAAAAACACTGCTTGGTGAAATCAATAATCCTCTTCCAATTTATGCTCCTCACGGAGAGTTCTTCAAGCTGTTAAAATGGGAAGATTACACCTTCGGCGAAAGCTTTAATGAAAACAGTAAATTAAATCTCGGTCCATTTGAAATAAACTTCATAAAAAATGTTCATCCTGTTGAAGCCTACAGCATTAAGATTAAATGCGATAATAAGGTATTGACATTTACTTCTGACACTTCATATTTTGATGGATTAGCTGACTTTTTTAAAGATGCTGATTTATTAATATCTGAATGCAGTTTTTATTCAAACATGGACGGAACTAAGGCAGGACATTTAAACAGTGCTCAAGCAGGTATGTTAGCAGAAAAGGCAAATGTGAAAAAATTGGTGCTTACTCATCTGCCTCACTTTGGAAATCACAATGACCTAATTGCACAAGCTAAAGAACACTGTAATGGAGAAATTATT
>JAQSYS010000108.1 GCA_029256005.1 Sedimentibacter sp. | reverse complement strand
TCCCTATAAACACATGTATGTGCTTATAGGGACGAAAGATTCCGCGGTACCACCCTGATTATGATATAAAAATATCATCACTCTTCGAGGTCTAACAACCTCTAACCTTGTAACGTAGGTCCCCGTGTTTGCCTAATCGATAACTTTCAACAAACCAGCTCAGCAGTGTATATTATATTTCTCAGTCATTGGTTCTCAGCAACCACCAATTCTCTGTAAACGTCTGAAATATCTTTCTCTGCTTCAACGCCTTAACTTTATTGTTCTTTATATTAATTCATTAATTTTTATTTGTCAACAATTATTTTTATAAGTTTTTTAAAATTGTTTTACATTACAAGTCTAATTCGCCAATTTGTTTATTAAGTATGGTCACTCATGGAATATCTGCACAAAAAAAGAGAACAGTATCAGCTGCTCTCCATATTTTCTTATGCAATTGATTCTTCCATTGCATTATTTAAGTTGCATTTTAAAACAGTTAATTCTTCTCTTAATTCTTTTGGAAGTGTTTCTCCGATTTTTTTATAAAATTCTTCAATGCTTTTTACATCATCCAGCCATGAGTCTATATCTATTGAAAGAAGTTCTTGTAAAACCTCATCTTTAATATCCAATCCTTCAGTATTAATATCTTCTTCCCTAGGTATAAAACCTATTTCAGCTATATCTGCATCAACTTTATTTTCGCACCTGTTTATAATCCATTCAAGTACTCTGAAGTTTTCACCATATCCTGGCCACATGAATTCACTGTTGTCATTTGTTCTGAACCAGTTTACATGAAATATTTTTGGAGGATTACTCATTTTTTCGCCCATTTCAAGCCAATGGCTAAAATAATCTCCCATATTATATCCGCAGAAAGGAAGCATTGCCATTGGGTCTCTTCTTACTACACCAATCTTTCCTGAAGCAGCTGCAGTTGTTTCTGAAGCAAGAGTTGAGCCAACAAATACACCGTGTTTCCAATTTCTTGATTGATATACCAATGGAGCAGTTTTAGCACGTCTTCCACCGAATATTATTGCAGATATAGGAACTCCATCAGGTGATTCCCATTCCTTTGATATACATGGGCAATTTATAGCAGGAGCTGTAAATCTTGAATTAGGATGTGCTCCTCTTTCCATTGATGTCTTACCATTCCATGGGTTACCTTGCCAATCAAGAGCATTTTCTGGTGGATTCTTATCAAATTTTTCCCACCATATAGTATCATCATCTAAATTATAAGCAACATTAGTAAAAATTGCATTTTTTCTTGTAGACATAAGAGCGTTATAATTTGATTTTTCACTTGTTCCAGGAGCAACTCCAAAGAAACCTGCCTCAGGATTAATTGCCCAAAGTCTACCGTCTTCTTTTATTCTTAGCCATGCTATGTCATCGCCAACAGTCCAAACCTTGTAACCTTTTTTCTTATAAATTTCAGGTGGTATGAGCATAGCTAAATTTGTTTTTCCGCATGCTGAAGGAAATGCAGCTGCCACATATTTTACTTCACCCTGTGGATTTTCAATGCCGAGAATCAACATGTGCTCCGCCATCCATCCTTCCTTGCTACCTTGATAGGAAGCAATACGAAGAGCAAAACATTTCTTTCCTAACAATACATTTCCGCCATATGCTGAATTGCAAGACCATATAGTGTTGTCTTCAGGAAAGTGGAATATGTATCTTTGATTTATATCCAATGTGCATTTTCCATGCAAGCCTCTTACAAAATCATTTGAATCACCAAGGGCATCTATCACCTTTTGTCCTACCCTTGTCATGATATTCATACTTAAAACAACATAAATTGAATCAGTAACTTCAAATCCTATTTTTGAAAACGGAGAACCAACCGGTCCCATGGAATATGGTATGATGTACATAGTTCTTCCATTCATTGAGTTTTCAAAAATTTCTTTACCAAGCTTATATGCATCTTCAGGATTTTTCCAGTTATTTGTAGGTCCTGCATCTTCTTTTCTACTGGAACAGATAAATGTCTTATCTTCCATTCGAGCAACATCATCTTTTTTTGAACGGTGATAGTAGCATCCAGGATATCTTTCTTTATTTAAGGCAATAATTTCACCTGAATTGCACGCTTGTTCACGAAGTTTGTCTAATTGTTCTTCACTTCCATCAATCCACATTACCTCTTCCGGCTTTGTCAATGAAACTACTTCGTCTATCCATTTTAAAACATTTTTGTTTAGAGTTAAACTTTGCATCAGATACACTCCTATATCAATAATTATATGTGTTATATTATATCAGTGAATTTAAGATATATGTTATATTATTTGTTTACTAAAATCATTATATCTCTTCCTTTTAATACTTTCAATATTGAATATTTTTTTCGTTAATTTTAAGCTTTTTGTTTATTTTACTTAATTAATTAAAGATTTTTCTATGAATTCTTAAATTTATTAAATATGCTGGACAAACTCATAAATGATGCAACAATTGTGATTAATAAGCATTCAAACATTTTAAATGTTATACTTTTTATTATAAAAATTTTATTTGCACACTAAAAAAAGCCACATTAATTATGGCTTTTTGAATTTTCACCAATACTAGACTTGTGTGCTTTTTGGTTTTCTGTATAAGAAATATGAAATTATCATACTTATAACTGGACATACATAACAAAGAACAGCATATGGAGCGTACTGTGCTGCAGATATGCCCATTATAGGTTTTATTAAAAATGAATTTATATTCCACGGCATCAAAGGAGCCACTATTATACCGGTATCAGAAATAACTCTGGCTAAAATAGTAGTGTCCAATTCTAATTCTTTATACTTTTCTTGAAGCACTTTACACGGAAGTATAATTCCTGCTGTTTGATCACAAGTTACAACAGTTAGAAGAGTACTCATCAAACCTGTTCTTCCAATTAATGATAACCTTGTATTTACACCATTAACCAACCTTTCCATTAAAGGCATTAATATATTTCCTTTTTCAAACAGCTGTATAAGTGCATAAGCACTTATAACCATAAGTATAGCCTCCGTCATGGAAATCATCCCTCCGCTGACGAGAAGCTTGTTTAATTCTGCTGAAGGTGTATTTCCGTGATAGCCAAAAAATACTGAGTTTATTACCCCGTCTATAGTTGCTCCTTGAAATGCAATACTGAGTATGGTACCAACTGCGATTCCTATAGAAAAGGTCTTTATAGCACTCAGACCTGCGATTGACAAACCTAAAATTATCACAGGCAAAATCAGCAAAAGCGGAGATGTATTAAAACCTAATGATATTGCTTCTTTGTACAAAAGAAGTTTGCTGTAATCTCCTGATGTGTACTTTATTCCAATTATGTAATAAACAATAGATGTTACAATTATTGTTGGAATCAAAGTAACAATCATGCTTTTGAAAATTTCCTTGTAGCTCTTGTTATTTGTTGTCATCAAAAGATTAATTAATCCGGATAAAGGTGAAATTTTATCAGCTATAAATGCTCCTGAGACCAGCATACCCACAACCAGACTTTGAGGAATTCCAAGCCCCATTCCAATACCGCTCAAGGAAATGCCTACAGTGCTTATAGTTCCTATAGCTGTTCCCATAAACAATGAAACAACAGCCATGATTAAAAATGCGGCAAATAAAAAGTTAACACCCTCCATATATGAGAAACCATAATACATAATTGTTGGAACAACTCCCGATGATAACCATATTGATGTTGTTGCTCCAATAAATAAAACTACAACTATTAAATTCTTAATTTCAAGCACTGAATTTACCATCGTTTTCACTAAATCAGCAAGGATATATCCACTTTTAATCATTACAATGCAGGTGAAAATTATGCCCAATCCAAAGCCTATAAACAAAGGTATAGACAATATTATTGAACAAATAATGAAGCCAAGACTTACAATCAATACTACAGTTGGATTAAGTGATAATTTTCTGCTTTCCACATCACACCTCAATTATACAAATAAGAAATAAATAATTGGCAAAAATACTGCAGGTAGCATGTTGCCTACCTTTATACGCTTAATTTCAAGGAAATTTAGTCCTATTGCCATGATAAGAGTTCCACCTATAGCTGTCATCTCTGTAACTACAACATCACTCAACAACGACTGCATAGACTGAGCAAGCACAGTTATAATACCTTGATAAATAAATATGCTCACACTTGAAAATATAACACCAACTCCCATAGAAACAGCCATAGATATAGACATGATTCCATCTAAAAGAGCTTTGGAATATAATATTTCATGATTTCCTGTCAATCCACTTTGAATTGAACCAACTATTGCCATTGAGCCTACACAATAAATAAGGGTACATGTTACAAAACCCAGTGTCACATTATTTTGTTTGTTTTTCATTTTGCTTTCAACAAAGGCACCAAGGTTGTCCAGTCTTCCTTCAATATTAATAAGTTCTCCTATTCCTGTACCTATAATAATGGACATTATCAATAATGTTAGGTTTTCGCCAACCAAGCTTAATTTTATGCCAACAGTAATTACTGCCAGACCGGAAGCCTTAAGAAGAGCATCACTTATTTTTTCAGGTATTACATTTTTAAATAAAATTCCGATTAATCCACCTACTATTACTGCTAATGAATTTACAATTGTGCCTAACATATTTCCCTCTCAATTATTTTCTATGAATTTTTTCACTTCTAATGAAGCTTTATATGCCTCATTTTTTGAAGCCAAACCTTCTTCAACCACTTCATTAACTGCCTCTTTTAAAGAATAATCGTTATGAAATAATTTGTCAAATAAAATTCCATGTATACTTATTTCAGCATTGTTTTGTTCCTTTTCCTCGTAATCATTATTATAACCGACAATTACATATTCTCCCCTCTCAACATCTTCATGGTTTTTCAATTGCTCAACTACAGATTCAACACTGCCGTAAAATGAATTTTCATGAAGCTTGGTTAATTCCTTACATACACATATAATAGCATTTGGCATATGTTCTCTTATACTTTCGGCTAAATTAATTACTCGTTTTGGTGATTCATAAAGAACAAAGGTCTTAATAGGATTTTCCTTTACCTTTTTTAATGAATCACTTAATTCATTTTTCTTTCTCGGCAAGAACCCATAAAAAGCAAATTGATTGGTATCTATGCCTGCAATAGAAAGAGCAATTGTTACAGCGGAGGCTCCAGCCAGTCCAATAACTTCTACACCTGCTTCCCTGGCACTTTTAACTAACTCATATCCTGGATCAGAAATGCAAGGAGTACCTGCATCAGTTACCAACGAAACATTCTTGTTTTCTGCAAGTATTTCATTTATAATTTCTTGACTTCTGCTTTTCTCATTAAATTTATGATATGAAATAAGTTTTGATTTAATGTCAAAAAAATTCAATAACTTTTGAGTATGTCTTGTATCTTCTGCTAAAATTATATCGCTTTCTCTCAGTGTTTCTATTGCTCTTTCTGTCATATCACTTAAATTACCTATTGGTGTTGGTACTACAAATAATTTACTCATCTATTTCTCCTGGCTCTACTGATGATTTGCATAATGCAAATTTTATTTCAGTGTATGTTATTTCCAAAGGCAAAGCTTCCTTAATAGGTTTCAGCTTATCCCCACCGATCTTTTTATATGCTGCTATAATTAATCGTTCTTTTTCTTCTGATACAAAATCCCTGTAATTAATTTCCCATCCCAGTTTAGCACAATCTGTCAAATGGCTTTCTACAGTTGTTGGGGATAATCCTCTTTCCTTCGCTATTTCAGCTATCGTCTTGCCTTCTTTGTATAATTGGTAGGTTACAGTCCTTGTATCTTCTTTATTACTCTTTTCTTTAACCTCTTTAATTTCATTTAAATCATCGTATTCATTTCCGTTTTTAGTATCTGATAATTCCACGCTTATATTGTTGTCATTTAAATATTTCCTAATAACCTCCATAAATTTGCTACCATATTTTTCAGCCTTAACTTCACCTACACCATTTACCTTTAGGAATTCATTTTTGTTTAAAGGATATTTAATACACATATCCTTTAAAGCTGAATCTGAAAATATAACAAATGGGGGAACTCTGTGACTGTCTGCAATCTTTTTTCTCAAATCCCTTAAAGTCTCAAACAAATCCCTATTATGTTCCACATTTTCTTTATGATTAGCTTCATTTTTTGCAAATACTTTTTTAATTGTAACTTGCTGACTTCCCCTTAAAACAAGGTGCCCTGTGGCTGATATATTTAACACAGGATATTTATCTCCAGAAATATTAATGTACCCTTCAGAAATAAGTGAAGAAATTATTTCTTTCAATACATCCTTATCATAATCCTTCATTAAACCGTATGTACTTAATTTATGGAAATTCAATGACTTTATTCGTTGATTTTGGCTTCCTTTCAA
>JAQSYS010000107.1 GCA_029256005.1 Sedimentibacter sp. | reverse complement strand
GCATATAATTTATAAGCAGACTTTTAAGGAGTCATTATGAATAGGAAAACAATTATTATTTATAATGTAATAATTTTATTTAATTTATATTTTATAATTGCTGCAGCTTTTTCATTAATTTACATATTACTTGATTATGCAGACATTGGGTTTATAGTTGATCATTATTCTTCTGGTGTTCATCAAGAACAACTTATTGATATCATAACACGGTCCCTGTATTTCAGTTTTATAACATTATTTGCCGTGGGTTATGGAGATATGACTCCGTTCGGGTTTGCAAAGGCTGTTTCTATGATTCAAGCCTTTGTTGGCTTCATACTGCCATATGCAATATTGTTAAATTATATCATTTATAGGCCTAAGTTAAATAAACGAAACAAATAATTATTTCAATCCTTCGTAAATAGAATTCAAAAGCTCATTGTTATAATCCTGGCTTAACTCCCATATCATTGTTCCACCCAAACCGACGCTTTTAATATAATCTGTCTTCGCTTTCATTGACTGCTCGTCATCATAGCTTATAAATGTTTTGTCTCCATAAAGCCATGGCACCATAGATTCCGAATCATAATGCCTTGAAAATTCACTTTTGCTTGTATAATTAGTTTTTATATTGCTATAACTCAATGCTTTTCCATTAGTAAATTTTTGTAGTAACCCATTGTTACTGTCATTATTAACCTGATACAAATAACCGTAAAACGGAACACCTACAATTAGCTTGTCCTTAGGAAAGCCTGCATTTATCCATAAGTCAACACTCGTATCAACACTTATCTTATACTGAGTTGATGCGCTTTTTTTGTTATAAAGAGGAGAGTTAAAATCCGAATATGAATCCCAAGGTCCATGCAAATCATAGGTCATAATATTAACAAAATCGACGTAATCTTTAATATTAGCTGGTTCGATATTGTTTAAGTAATATTGACTTGCACCTCCAGCGATTGAAAGCAAATATTGTTTATTATCCTTTAGTTCCTGCTCATCTAACTTTTCTCTGATTTTCTTTAATAAAAGCGTAAAATTTTGCTTATCTTGAGGTCGTTTAGAATTAGTGGAAAGCCCTCCGCCAACAGGATATTCCCAATCCAAGTCAATACCATCAATACCGTATTTAACTAAAAATTCAGCACAACTTTCTGCAAATGCTGTTCTTGAAGCATCAGTTGATGCGGTGTCAGAAAATTTCCCTGACCAATTCCATCCACCAATAGAAATTAATATTTTCAAATTAGGATTTATTTCTTTTAAATTATTAAGTTTTTTGAAGTTTTCAGGATCCTTGTCAGGGTATCCTAGTTTAATCTCATTTTCATTGCTTATGTAAGCAAATGCATAATTTATATGCGTTAGTTTTGTGGCATCCAGCTTATCAGGTGTAAATCCCGAATATGATTTCCATGCCGGATAATACCCGATTATTTTTTTGGATGAAATTTGAGCTGACTGACTTGGCAATGTTTTAATTTTAACTGCTTCACATGCCAATGACACATTGCTTTTTTCAGCTTCAGACCTTATGTAAAATTCATATTCTGTATCAGGTTTAAGATCCTTGATTGTATATGTAGTAGCAGATGCAAAATTAACATATGTACTGTTTTTATAAATCTTATATATTTTAATGTTGCTGTTGTTGGGCTTGGACCACTTTAATGTCACTGTACTTTCAGTGACCTCAGTTACCTCTAGATTAACAGGTGCCTTAGGTGCTTTTATATTTTTTGCGAAAGCCATATTATCTACGGTATAAAATATTAGAAAAAAACCAATAAATACTAATATAATATAATTTAATTTAATATATTTTTGCATACTGTCTCCCTTTAAGTAAATATATAAAATTATATCACAAATGTTTTCACGTACGTATTGCAATATATGGGAGTTCAATTTTTCATTAGAAAGTTACCCAAAATAAGGATTGTTAGCCTGTTACTAGATTTTTATAAATCACATCCTGTGAAACAAATAAGAACTCCTGCATAAGATAAATAATATTATATGCAGGAGGTTTATTTTGGAGTTGTCAACTTTAACTGAAAGTGTTCTTTCTCTTTTCATTATTATTTTAGTAGGTGTTTATGGAAGCAAAAAGAATATAATAACTCCCGAATTAAATAAGGGTTTAACAGATATCCTTATAAAAATTGCACTTCCATTCATGATAGTCTCATCCTTTATGTTTACTTATGATGAATCAATAAAATCCAACGTATTAAAAACCTTTTATTACAGTCTTTGTACATATGCGATTATGGCAGCTGTTTCATACACTATGCTCCTGCCTGTGAAAAAGGATAAAAAAACTGTTCTTCATTTTGCAAATATATTTGTAAATACAGGCTACATCGGTTTTCCGGTATTGAATTCAGTATTTGGTTCAGAGGGTGTTATATACGGCTCAATATTCAATATTTTTTTTGTGGTATTCGTATGGACTTATGGGATTTTACTTTATAAAGGACAATTAGAAAATGGATATTTGAAGAAAGAAATAATAAGCTTGCTTTTAAACCCTTCGATTATTGCTGTAATAATCGGTTTGACATTAATGACATTTGGAGTTGAAATTAAAGGCCCATTGTTAATCAGCATCAAGAGTATTGGAAATATAACCGGACCGTTGTCTATGTTTATTATAGGTGTTATATTATCCAATGTAAAAACAAAGAATTATTTAAAGGAATGGACATTATATTATGGAATAACAATAAAGTTGATTATTATTCCATTAATAATATATCTCTTATCCCTGATGCTGAAAGATTCATCAAATGCAGTTTATTCTGTCATTATAATGACTGCTATGCCAGCCTCTGCCATGACATCCATTCTTGCAGAAAGCTACAACAAGGAAAAAGAATTTGCTGCTGTAATAGTTTCAGCAACAACATTGATATCATTGTTAACAGTACCTTTGCTAATTAAAATAATAATGTAAAAATATATGTAAAAGCCCTTAACTATAAATAATTAAAAGGCTTCACTTACATTATTCTAAATTTCTAAAGCATGTATACCATGATAAACAATTTAAATTTAATTCTGCTTGTTCATCAACCCTTACCATCAATTCATCAAGAGTATTGGGGTTAGGAATCAATACAGGATCTCCAGGCATCCAATTTGAAGGAGTAATTACATTATATTGCTCAGCAATTTTAAGTGAGTCTATTAATCTCAATAGCTCATAAATATTCAACCCAGTTGTTAATGGATATGTTACTATAGCACTAACACGTTGAGATGGACTTATTATAAATACATCTCTGACGCTTACTTCAAATATATTGTCAGGGTTAATAATATCATATAGTCTTGCTATTTCTGCATTCCTGTCTGAAATAAGAGGATATGAAATTTTAACACCTGTTTTTAGGTATATATCATATAACCACTCTAAATCTGCATAATTGCTGTCTATAGTTACGCCTAATAATTGAACATTCCTTTTTTCAAATTCACTGTGTAATTGTTGAAAAGATACTAGTTCTGTTGTTGCTGATGGAAAAAAGTCTCCCGGCTCATAAAAAAGGACAACCCATTTTCCTCTATACTGAGATAAAGTTATTGGTCCTTGAGTTGATTGTGCTGTAAAATCGGGAGCTATTCTTCCAATTGTTATGCAACCGCCTCTAGTAGGATCAATAATATTTTCATTAATATTAATAGCCATATACCCTCCTATATAACGTATATAGTCAATATATGATATATTTATTCTTTTGTTAATAAACTACATATACTTACATTAAAAGAAAGGATACATCTATTTATTCATACTCCAAAGATGTATCCCATACTAAAATTATTTATAAATCACTGATATTCCATTCCTGCCATACATTGCCTACAAGCTCAGTACGAGGTTTTATTGTTTTTTTGCCTGGTTCCCACATTGCCGGTGTAACTTCTTTTTCCTTTGTTTTTCTCACCAGCTGATTTGCCTTTATCTGTCTCAATCCTTCCATAACATTTCTTCCTACAGGTAATGACAATACCTCAATGCTTTGGAGATTTCCGTCTGGGTCAATTACAAATGTTCCCCTCAAATCAACTCCATATTGCTCTTCATAAACACCATACATTTTACCTAATTCACCATTCTGGTCTGACATCATCGGAAATGGTATGTTACCAGTCATCTTTGACAACTCCTGGTCATTCCAAACCTTATGTGTGTATACCGAATCAACACTGCAGGATAATACCTGAGTATCTATCTCCTCAAATTCCTTTATCTTAGCAGCAACTGCTGCCACTTCTGAAGTTCAGACAAACGTAAAATCTCCTCCATAAAAGAAAAGATAAACCCACTTTCCTTTGAAATCACCTAAACGAACTTGCTTAAATTCTCCGTTATAAAACGCCTGAGCATTAAACGACGGCGCCTTTTCACCAACCTTAACCACTTCAGCCTCCTGATAATAATATTTTTTTTATTATTACCTTTAGCTAGACTATTATTATAAAAACATAAGTTAAGGCGAGTTCTTTAGCTTACTATTCTATAATATATTCTCGCAGTCATAATATATACAAATGTATATATTATTGCAAATATAATTATAGTTGCAACTGTACATAACGCAAACAATGGTACATTTGTAAGACTAAATATAGTTAATAGTCTGGTTATAACATTAAATGCAAATGCTATGTGGACAACAGCAACAACTAACGGAAGGAAGAACACCATCAATACTTGGTTTTTAATTGCATGCCTTACTTCTTCACGGCTCATTCCAACCTTTTGCATTATTTCAAATCTTTCCTTATCATCGTAACCTTCAGCAATTTGCTTATAGTAAATAATTAGTACTGTTGCCATTATAAACAACAACCCTAAGAATATGCCAAGGAAGAACAGTCCTCCATAAACAGTATAAAATGAGTCTCTAAACTCTTCAGCTCCGCTAACATAACCAGTTAAACCCAGTTCACCAAATTCTTTATTCAAGCTGCTTACTAAATCAATTTGAGTTTGTTCAACTGCATTTGTATCAAATCCATAAACATAGGACAATTCCTCACTCTCAACCGAATATTTTTGAAATGCCTTATCTATTATATCTTTATTTTCAACAATGATTGTAAAGTCGTTAGTAAGTGAATCTGACAATATTTCTGCTGAACTTAATGTCGTGATACGTTCTTTAATTATAAGCTCATATCCATCTATGTCTAGAGTATTGCCAATTATATTTCCTTTTACAGAATATACAAGTGCTTCGTTGTTATTCAAAGAAACATTCTTTTGCTCCACCTTATTGTATTCGTCAACTGTCATGAATGTTAAAACAGCATATCTATCCGCTGAAAAATCAATATTTTGAGATGAAAACTGAGAACCATCTTGCAATGCTACTAGGTTCATAACTCTATACCTAACTGGATTTTTTAATTCAACATTTAACTCTGATGTTTTCTTTTCAATTAATTTATCCAATGTTTCTGCCTGTTCATCTGATACATTCTCTATATTCACCATAATATTTCTTGGAAATCTGGTTCTCATAGCATCCTCTGCACCAATGTAAAGGCTCACCGTAGAAGAAATCATAACTATTACACAAGTAGATAAAATGCAAATATTAGCAAGACCTGCTGCATTTTGCTTCATACGGTATATCATGCCTGAAACAGAAATAAAATTTTGCGGTTTATAGTAATACTTTTTATTTTTCTTAAGCTTTTTTAAAATTACTATGCTACCTGCAGTGAATAAACAATATGTTCCAATAATAACTAACATAACAGCAACAAAAAATAAATTCAAAGCTGCAAGAGGTGTCTTAGTTACTACGGCTATATAGTAACCTGCGCCAAGACATAATGTACCTACTATTGCCATTAATGCTTTTGTCTTTGGCTCTTTTTCTCCGGTATTTCCACCCTTTAGTAATTCAATAGGATTAGAAATATGAACCTGCCTGATATTAAAAATTAGGTTTATAATAAATATACCGACGAACAAAGCAATTGTAGCCACTACTGCAATTATTGGCACTTCAAAGCCTAATGTAGCTTCAAAAAAAATTAGTTTCAACAAAAGCAAAATCATAAGTTTGCTTATTAGTATTCCAGCTGCTAACCCTATTACAATACTTATAGCAGCAGTGATAATTGTTTCATTAAATATAATTTTAGCTATATGTTTTTTTTCCATCCCAAGAACATTAAACAGTCCAAATTCCTTTTTACGCCTTTTAATTAAAAAGCTATTTGTGTAAAATAAGAATATTAAAGAAAATATTCCTATTACAATTGAACCTAAAAACAATATAGTTCTTATCGAAGCGCTGTCACTGACACTTCCAATATCCTTAGCAACTGCTAAAAAAACCATGTTATAAAACATCATTATTGTTCCGATGCAGGTTAATATATATGGAATA
>JAQSYS010000106.1 GCA_029256005.1 Sedimentibacter sp. | reverse complement strand
CCAATTAAAACTGCATATAGGTTTAAATTAAATCCTAACTCACCATAAGATAATAACTTTTCAACATTAGTTTTACCGCTGGAAACTGTGCCAAAAAAATTATCTATCTGCCCTAAAGCTATTATAAGTGCAATGCCAGATGTAAAGCCAGTTATAACCGGTGAAGGAATAAATGTAACAAGCTTACCGAAATGTAATGCTGCTGCAATCAGCAACAAAATGCCTGATAAAAATCCTGCAATTAAAATACCCTCTGTACCATTGGCTGAATAAACAGACGCCAATATAGCTATCATTGTACCTGTAGGTCCTGAAATCTGATATGATGCTCCTGACAATCCGCCCATAACCAAACCAGCAATTATTGCAGAAATAATTCCTGCCGGCGCACCTGCTCCTGAGCTAACTCCGAATGCCAACGCAAGAGGAAGAGCCACTGCTGTTACAGTAAGACCTGCCATTATGTCACCTGAAAACTTTCTGCTGTTATAACCCATGAATTCAAGGCTCAAATCACGAAAATACTGTTTAATCATTTTTATCTTCTATCTCCAAATATATTATTTTAAACACACAACAATTGAATAATATCACAAACCTCATCTGCAAACAATGATTGATTTTTTTGCAAACATTTCCAAAAAGCAAAATAAAGACGGTTCATTTTGATTGATATTAATCAAAACGAACCGTCCCTAATGTCAAACTATAATATTATTTTATCTAATGTTATATCGCTTAAGCTTTTGCAACCAGACATAATCATTACATCTCTGAGCTCAGCCCCGATTTTTTCAGTATACAATTCAACGCCTTCCGCACCTCCACCAAATGCAGCTATAACATAAGGTCTTCCAATTAACGCAGCATCCGCGCCTAATGCTATTGCTTTAAACACATCTGAACCTGAACGAATCCCTCCATCAACAAATATCTTTATTTTATCCCCAACCGCTGCCTTTATTTCTGGCAACACTGCACAGGTTGCTTGCGCATGTTCAAGGACTCTGCCTCCGTGTGAAGAAACAACTATTCCGTAAGCTCCAGCCTCCAAAGCCTTTTTTGCTCCTTCAGAAGTCATTATCCCCTTAACAATAAACGGAACCTTTGTTGCAGAAGTTATTTCAGAAAGCTCTTTAACACTTTTTGCTGAAACCGGCTTTCCTGCTAAAGCTAAGTTAATCAATCCTGCAGAATCAATATCCATAGCAAAAGCCATCGCATTTGCTTCTTCTAACAATCTTACTTTTTCTAAAACCTTGTCGTTCTTCCAAGGTTTAATTGTAGGAACTGCGGCGCCGTTAACCTTTTTTATTACAGGAAGGCTGTCCAAAAAAAAGCTGTCATTGGCTCCATCTCCGGTAAATGCTGCTGTTCCTGCTTTATTTGAACCTAATACAACTGCTTCGTCATATTCAGTTTCAGTAATTGCTCCATTGTAATTAAGGTTCATACCTCCTATAGGTGCAACAAAAAAAGGATATTTAAATGTTTTTCCAAACAATGAAATTGAAGTATCCTGTCCTTCATTTTCATAAATTGTATCAAGCTTAATTTTTACCGAAGATAAAAAATCAACACAAATTTTAAATGCAGCTCCGCTACCCTTTCCGCCTGTTCCCGGAATTTCTCCCTTACACACAACACCATTACATTCTTTACAAACTCTGCATTGTGGTGCCATCTTTTCTCTAGCTTTTTCCAATACTTCTTGATAAGTCATTTTAGTCTCCTATCTTTGGGGACGGTTCTTTTTGTCCGTCGGACAAAAAGAACCGTCCCCATTTGTTTGTTTTTGTTTGTTATTTGTTCTTTAATTGTTCTAGTCTTTCTACTACCTTATCCATCATTGATTGATATTTTTCAAGTTTTTCTTTTTCTTCATTTATAACATTTTCAGGTGCTTTGCTGACGAACTTTTCGTTGCTTAGTTTTCCTTTAACTCTTTGAAGCTCTCCTTCAAGTCTTGATTTTTCTTTTTCAAGTCTTTCAGTTTCTTTTTCATAATCGATTAAATCTGATAGAGGCAGATAAATTTCAGTACCATCAATAACTGATGAAGCTGTGTCCTCACCTACTGAATTTTTATCGCTTACAATTTTAACTTCTGTTATATTAGCTAAAGTCGCAAAGTGTTTAGCTCCTGATTCTATATATTCACTAATCTTTTCCTTGTTTGGTATGAAAATTGCTCTTGCTTTTCTTGATGGTGCAACATTCATTTCCGCTCTCGTATTACGTATGCTTCTTACAGCTTCCATTATAAATTCCATAGATTCTTCTGCATCCTGGAAATTTTCTTCTTCATCATACATCGGCCACTGAGCTTTTACAAGTCTTGTTGATGTATTTGGAAGGTACGACCATATTTCTTCTGTTATAAAAGGCATAAATGGATGCAACAGTTTCAACATATCTTTTAATATCTTAATCAGTACAAATCTTGCTGTATCTTTACTTAAACCTTCTTCACCATACAATCTCGGCTTAACAATTTCAATATACCAGTCACAGTATTCATTCCATATGAAATCATATGCCCTCTGTGCTGCAAGACCTAACTCAAACTTATCAAGGTTATCTTTCACTTCTTTTGCTGCCTTGTTCATTCTGGAAATAATCCATTTATCTTCAGTAGTGTAGTTTTTCTTTGCTGTTTCTTTGTCTAATAAATCGCCTTCTATATTCATAAGAACAAATCTTGACGCATTCCATAATTTATTTGCAAAGTTACGACTTGATTCAAGTTTGTCATTGTTAAAACGAGTATCATTTCCAGGTGAAATACCTGTCATCAACATGAATCTCAATGCATCGGCACCAAATTGATCTATAATTTCTAATGGATCAATTCCGTTTCCTAATGATTTGCTCATTTTTCTACCTTCAGCGTCTCTCACCAATCCATGAATGAAAACATGTTTGAATGGTGATTCTTCTGTTGCAGTTAATGCTGAAAATACCATACGAACAACCCAGAAGAATATGATGTCATATCCTGTTACCAAAACGTCAGTAGGATAGAAATATTTCAAATCTTCTGTCTCATTTGGCCAACCCAATGTTGAAAATGGCCATAAGCCTGAAGAAAACCAAGTATCAAGGACATCTTCATCCTGCTTGATATCAGTACTTCCACATTTTGTACACTTTTCAGGAGCTTCCTTTGCAACCATTATTTCTCCGCATTCCTGACAATAATATGCTGGAATCCTGTGGCCCCACCAAAGTTGTCTTGATATGCACCAATCTCTGATGTTTTCAAGCCAATGAGTGTATATTTTTGTAAATCGTTCAGGAACAAATTCAACAGCTTTTTCTATGCTTGCTTGTAAAGCTGGTTCAGCCAAAGGCTTCATTTCAACGAACCATTGGTCTGATACTCTTGGTTCAATGATGTTATGACATCTATAACATGTTCCAACGTTGTGGTCAGTTTTTTCAGTCTTCAACATAAATCCGTTGTCTTCCAAGTCTTTAACAAAGGCTTTTCTGCATTCATAACGGTCCATACCGTCATATTTGCCTGCTTCTTTGTTCATTGTTCCATCTTCGTTCATGCAATTTATTTGTTCTAAGTTATGACGAAGTCCTATTTCAAAGTCATTAGGGTCATGACATGGAGTTATTTTTAATGCTCCTGTGCCCTTATTCATCTCTGGGTATTCATCAGCTATTATAGGTATTTCTCTTCCTACTAGCGGCACTATAACTTTTCTTCCTATTAAATGTTTATATCTTTCATCATCAGGATGAGCTGCTATGGCAACATCACCAAACATTGTTTCTGGTCTTGTTGTTGCAACAACGAAATACTCGTTACTGTTATCAACATACGGATACTTTACATAGTAATAATTACCAGGTGTATCCTCATATTCAACCTCTGCATCAGACAATGTCGTATGACAGTCAGGGCACCAGTTAATTATTCTGTTTCCCCTATAAATTAGACCTTTATTGTAAAGATTTACGAAAAACTCTTTTACTGCTTCATTGCAGCCTTCATCCATTGTAAATCTTTCTCTTGACCAGTCGCATGAATTTCCAAGTTTTTTAACCTGCTCAACTATTTTACCGCCGTATTCTTCCTTCCACTTCCATGCTCTTTTTAAAAATTCTTCTCTACCTAATTCTTCCTTTGTCTTTCCTTCTTCTTTTTTGATTTTTTCAACAACCTTAACTTCAGTTGCAATGCTGGCATGGTCAGATCCAGGAAGCCACAGGGCCTCATACCCCTCCATCCTCTTCCATCTTATCAATACATCCTGTAATGTCATATCAAGCGCGTGACCCATATGGAGCTGTCCTGTTATGTTTGGAGGAGGCATCACAATTGTAAATGGTTTTTTGTTATGATTAACCTCGGCTTTAAAGCATTCTTCATCCATCCATGCCTTATAAATTTTTTCTTCAAATTCCTTTGGATTATACTTACTAGGTATATTATTCATGTTATCATTCCTTTCTCTCTTACATATATTGATGGTTAAATTTACTAATTAAGTTTTTAGTTATTCAAGTTGGTTCGCAGTGGAATTCACCAATTTATCAACTCGCTACCGCTCGCATAAATTGGGAATTCTTTGCGTTTGACCTACCATCCATTTTTCAGAAAAAACACTCTGAAAAATTGGGTTAGGTCATAAAAAAAGCGGGTTCTCTTCCTCTAAAAGGACGAGAAAACCCGCGGTACCACCTAATTTCCATTTCTGGCTCTTCATTTTATAACGGCTGCGCCGTTTAATCCTACTGCTATTTCAGATTAAATGCTCCAAAGCTACCTTCAATACAAATTGACCTGTGAAAACTTTCAACCGGTGGATTTCACTCTCTGCTAGGTTTTTGAATTTACTCCTCTTTATCATTGCATTCTTAAAATATTTAATTACTTACCATATTATTAAAATATTAGATTTTTGTCAATAACTTTTTATTAAATTTTCTTTATATTGGCAAATTACCAATAATTTAAATTATATAAATTAGATATAGTTATAATGCACTAATTTTATTAATAATATATTTATATAACTGAAAGGATGTGTCATATTGAGCAAAAAAGGTGTATCTACATTACAAGTTGCAGCAGTCTATATAGGTACAGTTGTAGGAGCGGGCTTTGCAACCGGCCAAGAAGTACTGCAATTTTTCACAAGATTCGGACCAATGGGATTAGCCGGCCTTATATTTACAACATTTATGTTCATTTTATTTGGATATATTATAATGGAGCTGGGGAAAGAACTCAAGGTCCATTCGCATCTAGAAATAATAAATTATTCGTGTGGCGGAATATTTGGAACCATAATAGATGCAATAATAACATTTTTTCTTTTTGGTTCGTTTACTGCTATGATAGCAGGAACTGGTGCACTTTTCACACAGCAATTTAACTTTCCGGCATTTACTGGAATTTTGTTAATGGCCATTCTCACAGCCATGACTGTATTAACTGGTATAAACGGTGTTATTAATTCAATCAGTTTTGTTGTGCCATTTCTTTTGGTATCTGTTACTGGAATCAGCCTATTTTCAATCATAAATTCTCCTCCTGATTTTACTAGAACAGCAGTAGATTTAGGAGAAAATACTCTTATATCCAATTGGTTTCTATCAGCTGTATTATATGTATCATACAACATCGTCATTTCTATTGCAGTGCTTGGCCCTCTGGGTTTTGAAGCTCGTGATAAAATGTCATTAAAAAAAGGCGCTGTCTTGGGAGGATTAGGACTAGGATTAGGTGCAACCATTATATATTTAGCTTTATATGGCAGTATCATGGAAATTAAACACCTTGAAGTTCCCATGATATATGTGGCCGGAAGAATTTCTGTAGTTGTGCAAACAGCATATGCTGTAATACTAATAGCTGAAATTTACACAACTGCAGTTGGTTCTCTATACGGTTTTGTATCTCGAATAACAGAAATTCGGAAATTCCATATAAGCAATAGATTGGTTGTTGTAGCATCAACTGTAGCTGCTTTACTGGCAAGCCAGCTTGGCTTTTCAAATTTAGTTAAATATCTTTATCCGATAGAAGGGTATTGTGGAATAGTGCTGTTAATTAGTTTAATATATACAAGATTAGAAAGTAAAGGTTACATAAAGTTTGTAAAATAATCAACATTGACAGCAGCTGTATTTTGTACTATACTTTAATCAATTAAACATCTTGATATTGGTGCACATAAGTGATAATAGGGAATTAGGTTAAAATCCTAAACAGTCCTGCTGCCGTAATGAGAGAGCGATTTTTAAGGCTAAGCCAACCACTGGATACCCCGGGAAGGTTAAAAATCTGCAATGACCTCTGAGTCGGAAAACCTGCCAGTATTATTTGCGTAAATACCGCAAATGCTATAATGCTCTTCAGGTAAAAGGCGATAGCTAAATTGAAAAACTTGGATATTAA
>JAQSYS010000105.1 GCA_029256005.1 Sedimentibacter sp. | reverse complement strand
GAGATGTTGTATTGTGATGCTATTTTATATATATTTTCACCTGGCTGAACTACATGGATTATCATGATTTCTCTCCTTTCTATTCTTTCATTATTATATGCATCAGCCATTTAATTGTTAAATACAAAAAGCGTCTCCGGCGTTTTAACTAAAGAACCTATGTTCTCTTTAACTAAAACAGAGAGAACGGGATAATCCCGCTCTCTCTGTCAAGTTATTTATGCTATAATAATCCTATTAGGAGGATAGGTATGTTATACGCTGAACAATAGTTCACCGTAAGTAGGAAATGGCCAATATTTTTTTGAAGTATTAGTTTCCAGTTCATCAATTACTGCTCTCAATTCCTGCATAGTTTCAAATATATGGCTTCTGCTGTAATCCGCAATCTCTACCGAACTTTCAAAATTCTTTACCCCAATCAGTTTATTTTCCAGAAGCTCAGTCTTATTGTATAGAGAGCGCATTAACAATGATAGTTTATCAACAAGTTTACTTTCTGTTTCGCATTCAGCGTAAGCTATAAACAGTCTCTTAGAACATGCTGTATCGCTTAATTCCTTAATATATGATGCAACAGCAGGAATTATTTCTTTTTTGACCATATCAATATACGTGAGAGCTTCTATAGATATTTCTTTACAATATTCATCCAGTACAATTTCAGTTCTTGAGTAAATTTCTATTCTAGACAATATGTTAAACTTTTCAAAAAGTCTGACATTTTTTTCAGCTGTGAAATACGGAAGTGATTCAGGTGTTGACTTTAAGTTTAACAAACCTCTTTTTTCTGCTTCTTTGACCCATTCATCAGTATAATTGTTGCCATTAAATATTATACTTTTATGATTTTTTATTGTATCCTTAAGTAAATTGTTCAATACTTTATTAAAATCATCTGCTTTTTCAAGTATATCTGCAAATTGCGAAAGTTCCTCAGCTACAATTGTATTTAGTACCATGTTTGGTCCGGCGATTGACTGTCTTGATCCGACCATTCTGAATTCAAATTTATTGCCAGTGAATGCAAAAGGAGAGGTACGATTTCTGTCGGTTGTATCCTTTGGGAATACCGGAATAGCGTCTACTCCAACAGTCATTTCTCTGTTATACTTTTTATCATATGTGCTGTCCCCTTCTATTGATTCAAGAACAGCAGTGAGTTCATCTCCTAAAAACATTGAAACAATAGCAGGAGGAGCCTCATTTCCTCCAAGTCTATGGTCATTGCCTGCAGTTGAAACGGATACCTTTAGCAAATCCTGATATTCATCAACTGCTTTAATTACTGCACACAGAAACAATAAAAATCTTGCATTTTCACGGGGTGAGTTGCCTGGTTCCAATAAATTAATACCATCGTTTGTTGAAATTGACCAGTTATTATGCTTTCCGCTTCCATTTATTCCTGCGAAGGGTTTTTCATGTAAAAGACATGATAAGCCATGCCTAGATGCAACCTTTTTCATCAATTCCATAGTCAGCTGATTATGATCACATGCAATATTTGTATTAGTAAATATTGGGGCAAGCTCATGCTGCGAAGGAGCAACCTCATTATGCTCTGTCTTAGCAGATATGCCAAGCTTCCATAACTCTTCATTTAAATCCTTCATAAACTCAGCTACTCTTGGCTTAATCGCTCCAAAATAATGATCTTCTAATTCCTGTCCCTTTGGCGGTTTAGCTCCAAACAATGTCCTTCCTGTATATTTTAAATCCATTCTTTTATTAAATAATTCTGAATCAATTAAGAAATATTCCTGTTCCGGTCCCATAGTGGTAATAACTCTTTTTGTTTCGGTGGCACCAAACAACCTAAGTATCCTCAACGCTTGTATATTTAGGGCTTCCATAGATCTTAACAAAGGTGTTTTTTTGTCAAGAACTTCTCCTCCGTATGAGCAAAATGCAGTTGGTATACATAGAACGGCATCTTTTATAAAAGCATTCGATGTTGGGTCCCAAGCAGTATAACCCCTTGCTTCAAATGTAGAACGAAGGCCTCCTGAAGGGAAGCTTGAAGCATCCGGCTCTCCCTTTATCAATTCCTTACCGGAAAACTCCATTGTAACCTTTCCATCTGCTGAAGCAGAGATAAAACTGTCATGCTTTTCTGCAGTTATACCTGTCATTGGCTGAAACCAATGTGTAAAGTGTGTAGCTCCTTTTTCAACTGCCCAGTCTTTCATTGCATTTGCAACAACATTTGCAACATTTATGTCAAGGCTCTCTCCGTTTAGCATTGTCTTTTTCAACGCTTTATATGTTTCCTTCGGCAATCTTTCCTTCATTACTTCATCGTTAAAAACCATGCTTCCGAAAATTTCTGATATATAACTCATAATACCCTCCTGTAAATGCAAAAAAGCGCAGTAGGTATATACCTACAGCGCCTTTGCTGTTTTATGTTAGCATTATATACATCTACATGAAAATTGTCAACATTTTATTTTAATAATATTTTTATGTTAAATAACAATATAAACAACTTTATATTAACAACTAAATACTGTATAATAATGTAAAAGTAATCGGAGGTGAAATTATGAAGTATACAGTGGATGAAGTATTACAGTTTGCACATGACAATGATGTTAAATTTGTGCGGTTGTCTTTTTGCGATATATTTGGCATAGTAAAAAATATTTCAATATTATCTGAGGAGCTTCCAAGAGCCTTTAAAAGCGGAATTTCGTTTGATGCTTCTTCTATCAGAGGATTTCTCAATATAGAAGAATCTGATTTGTTTTTATATCCTGACCCGTCAACGTTGTCCATATTACCATGGAGACCGCAGCAAGGAAGAGTAATAAGATTTTATTGTGACATTAAGTATCCTGACGGAACACCATTTGAAGGTGACGGCAGAGCAATACTGCAAAGGGCTGTTGATACGGCACATAAACAGGGATACAGCATCGAAATCGGACCTGAATGTGAGTTTTATTTATTTGAAGAAAACGAAAAGGGATACCCAACAAAAATTCCACACGATAATGCAGGCTATTTTGACTTGGCGCCTCTTGATAAGGGAGAAAATGTCAGAAGAGATATAAGCCTTACATTAGAGCAAATGGGAATACATCCTGAATGCTCTCATCATGAGCAGGGTCCGGGTCAAAATGAAATAGATTTTAAGTACAGCGATGCTATCTCTGCAGCTGATAACCTAGTAACATTTAAATCAGTAGTAAAGACCATAGCGCATTTAAATGGTCTTTATGCTTCCTTTATGCCCAAGCCATTGAAAGATCACAGCGGAAGCGGGCTTCACATTAATATCTCTTTGCTAAAGAACAATAATAATTTATTTGATAAAATACAAAACACTCACACCCAGGAGGCTGAAAGCTTCATTGCTGGCATCTTGAACAGAATAAAGGAAATTACTGTGTTTTTGAATCCTCTTACTAATTCCTACGACCGTTTTGGAAGCCATTCAGCTCCTAAATTTGTAACATGGTCTTACCAAAACCGTTCACAGCTCATCAGAATACCTGCAGCTAACGGAATATATTCAAGAATGGAGCTTCGTTCTTCAGATCCCAGTTGCAACCCGTATTATGCATTTGCGTTGCTCATTTATGCAGGTCTGGAAGGCATTAATAATAACTTAAAGCTAAAAGCTCCTGCGAATTTGAATTTGTATGAAGCTGATGAAGCAAACCTGAAAACATATGAAACTATTCCTGATACACTGGAAAAGGCTATCGAATGTGCAATGGGCAGTGATTTTGTTGCTAAATGCATTCCTAAGAGGACATTAGGAAAATATCTAGCTACAAAAATGGAAGAGTGCAAGCAATATGAATTGGCTGAAGACAAAGGTGATTTTGAACATAATACTTACTTTTATAAAATATAAAATTAAGTCACTATTATATTTAATAAATAGTAAGAGTTCACTATCTTATTAAATACTGTGATGTAAAATTATAATTTAATTTTATTAAAATAAAATTGAGAGGTGGTGATTTCATGGATAGTGCACTTATTGTTTCAAATTCTGACAAAGGAATTGACCTAATATCGCAGCTGTTAAACACTAATGCTAAGATTGAGGTAACATCTGCGAAAAGCAGCGGTGAAGCCAGACGTTTAATAAATGCTGCAGAATTTGATATTGTTGTTATTAACACTCCTCTTACAGATGAATTCGGTGATAATCTAGCAGTCACTATTACTGAAATCAGTGCTTCCGGGGTAATTCTAATCGTTAATAACGAAATGGCTGATGATATATCGGCTAAGGTTGAGAACTTCGGTGTGCTTATTGTTTCCAAACCAATTATAAGACAAGTTTTTATGCAATCTTTAAAGCTGGCAATGGCATCAAAGAAACGAATATTAATTTTGAAAAGCGAAAATATTTCATTGCAACAAAAAATAGAAGAAATAAGAATTGTTACAAGGGCAAAATGTGTGCTTATACAATATCTCAACATGACTGAAATTCAGGCTCACCGTTACATAGAAAAACAAGCAATGGATATGAGAAAAACACGACAGGAAATAGCACAAAGCATCCTAAAAACTTATGAGACATAATAAAAAAGAATTGATTAAGCTATTGCTTAATCAATTCTTTTACAATTTCAGCAGCTAATGCTGCATCTGCTTTCCCCTTTGTTTCCTTCATGATATATCCGATAATAGCTCCAAATGCCTTTTCCTTGCCTGCCAAATATTGATCCACTGCATTTTCATTTTCGGCCACAGCCTTTTCACAAATTTTCCTCAAAAAATCATCATCCATTCCTTCCATATCCTTTTCAGAAATGAATTCATCGACTGATTTTCCGGTATCAAGCATTTTTTCAAGAGTATTCCTTGCTATATTGGAATTTATTTTTTTCTTTTCTACCAATACTGCCAGAGTATTTAAATATTTAGGCGGAATTGAAATCTTACACTCTTCCTTTTCTATTTCTGTTGAAAGCCTACGGAAAATGCTCCCTAAAATATAATTAGCTGTCAATCTTTTATTTTCAATATTTTTAGAAGCCGCTTCAAAATATTCAGCTATTCTTTTATATTTTATCAACAGATCTGCATCATCTTCAGGCAATCCATATTCATTGACAAAACGATTGAATTTTTCTCCCGGAAGTTCAGGAAGTTCATCCTTGTATTTTTTTATTTCTTCATCTGATATATTAATAGTCACCAAATCAGGATCTCTGAAATACCTGTAGTCGTCAGCATCTTCTTTTCCCCTCATGCTTTCCGTAATGTTTAAATCAGAGTTATATCGCCTTGTTTCCTGTTTAATTTTCCCTCCGTCTTCAAGGATATCAATTTGTCTCTTAAATTCATATTCCATCGCTTTCGCAATGAAGTTCAAGGAGTTCATGTTTTTTATTTCTGTCCTGGTTCCCAGTGCTTCTCCTTTTTTCCTCACTGAAATATTAACATCGCATCTTAACGAACCTTCCTGCATTTTAACATCTGATACACCTATATATTTCATAATGAGCCTAAGCTTTTCTACATATTCCACTGCTTCTTCAATACTTCTGATGTCAGGCTCTGAAACAATCTCTATGAGGGGTACTCCCCCTCTGTTATAATCAATGTATGTGCTTTTTCTTTCATGGATGAGCTTTCCTGCATCTTCCTCTATATGAATTCGTTCAATATTTATTTTTTTACCTGAAGACAGAGTAATAAATCCATACTCACAAAGTGGTTTATCATATTGTGATATCTGATATGCTTTTGGAAGATCAGGGTAAACATAGTTTTTTCTGTCCATTTTGGATTTGCTCTGTATTTTGCAGTTTGTGGCAAGACCGGCTTTTACAGCATATTCAACAACTTTTTTGTTCAACTTGGGTAGAGTTCCCGGCAAACCAATGCATATTGGACAACAATGTGTGTTAGGTTCTCCTCCGAACTCTGTTGTGCAATGACAGAATATTTTTGTTTTAGTAGATAGCTCTATATGAGTTTCAAATCCTGCAACCAATTCCCAGCTCATAGTCTCACCCCTGTTTCAGTATATATTTTGTGTTTTGTTTGTTGTTCATATTGATGTGCAGCATTTAAAATAACATCTTCATTAAAGGCATTTCCTATCAGCTGCATTCCAATAGGAAGGCCATTACTGTCATATCCGCACGGAACAGAAATCGCAGGCAGTCCTGCAATATTTACGGGAACGGTGCATATGTCTGTCAAATAAGTTTCTATAGGGTCTTTAGAGGTTGTATTTAACTCAAATGCAGTTGTAGGTACTGTCGGTGTCAGCATCATATCACAGCATTCAAATGCATTATTGAACGCTTTAATGATTGAACCTCGAAGCCTTTGAGCCTTTTTATAATAAGCATCATAGTATCCTGCGCTCAACACGTAAGTTCCAAGCATTATTCTTCTTTTAACTTCCTTTCCAAAGCCCATGCTTCTTGTTTTGCATATCATATCATTGATATCA
>JAQSYS010000104.1 GCA_029256005.1 Sedimentibacter sp. | reverse complement strand
TTCACATTTAAAACTATTATCAATACAAAACCAAGTATTATTAATACTGCTGTTACTGAACCAATGGATGCAAGACCCATCATTCGGTTTCTCCACATGCTCTTAAAAGCTTGTCTGAAAATATAATTAAACTTCTTTAGGTTCATTGACATTTCCCCCTGCCTTCATATCTCTGACAATGACACCACGATTAAGTTCCACTACTCTTTTGGGGTAGTTATGAACTATATTCATATCATGTGTTGCCATTATAACTGTTGTCCCTCTTTTGTTAATTTCAGTGAGGATTTTCATTATTTCCTTAGATGTCTCAGGGTCTAGGTTTCCTGTAGGCTCGTCCGCAATTATAGTTTCAGGCTTGTTTATAACAGCTCGAGCTATTGCAACTCTTTGCTGTTCACCACCTGAAAGCTCATCAGGATAATATTTTGCTTTGTCACTTAATCCTACCATACTAAGAACCAATGGAACTTCCCTTCTTATTGTTTTAGGAGGGCAACATATCATTTCCATTGCAAATGCCACATTTTCATACACGGTCATCTTAGGCAAAAGTCTGTAATCTTGAAATACAAAACCTATTTTTCTTCTGTATTGAGAAACGTTTCTTTTTCTTATTTTAGTTATATCTTGATTGTTGTATGTAATAACTCCATCACTTGGAATTATTTCTCGGAGCAAAAGCTTAATCAATGTACTTTTTCCAGCACCACTCTTGCCTACTATGAATAAAAATTCGCCACTATCTATTTTTAAGTTAATATTCTTAACTGCAGTAAATTCTTTTTTGTAAATTTTTGACACATTATTAAATTCTATCACAGTTTCACCTCTTACCACTTACTATTATATAACACTATTTGACAAAATTACAACTATTATTATATTATTTTACTTTATTTTGCATGAAAATGAAATGTTTATTTTTGGCTATAACAAAAAATATTGTCAATGCAAATGATATGTTATGGAATACGCAATGGATTAGCATGTAATTATCGAAAAATAAAAAATAAGACCCTTCGCATACGCTCAGGATGACAATTGTCATTCTGAGACGCAGCCGAAGAATCTCATTTTTTATGTACATTTAATTATTACCGATGAGCAAAGCTCTATGGTATCTAACAATTGCAAAATGATTGCAAGTAAAGCAAATTATTAATCAATGTTACTAATTTTTGTATTCTTTTTCTAAAATAACCTTCTGTGGGAGCTCTTCCATGTCAGTCTTTACAACTGTAAACGGATATGTAAGTATTTGAGCCGTTACATCTCCAGGCTTCGGATCTGTATACTCAGCGTAAACTGTCAATACTTTTTCACCATTCACATCTGTGAGTGTCAACTTATCAATTTCAACCTCATAACCTGCAGTGTTCTTTTCTCCTCTTGTTACAACTACATATATTTCATCATTAATTTTTGCTACTAAAGCCTTTTCTTTCATCCTGTAATTAGGCAAAACTTCGGTAATCTGTCTTGGCATATTCTCAGGATCAATAGTATCAAACCCCACATTGTCAGCTCCCTTTCCTCTAAAGTACCTAAAAAAGAACAAAAGAGCAGCTATAAATACAATAATCGCAACTATGGTTACAATTCTTTTCATAAACATCCCCCTATATATATATTTCTTTATATTGTATTCTCTGTTTTCAAAAATTATGCTTAATGGGAAATAGTTTGTTTACAAAATGTATTAATAAAGTGTTTGACATCGTAGCTTGTCTTTAAGTATAATTTTTATATAGCTAGGTACCTTATAAAACGTTCGATCGGTTTTTGCAAGAATGCAAAAAATATTAATTTTTGATATATGAAAGGAGTTGAAAATACATGTCATGTGAATGTAGTGAATTTCAAAATATTACCGGTAATTTGCAGCTTTTAAATAAAAGCATTTTAGATATTGTTACAAAACTTGATGAACAAACATCTATGCTTAACCGAGCAGTTTTTAAGTCTGCAACACATTGTGGATGTATAGAGATACATGCTACAAAACAATTATTTTCGGATAATAAAACTTTGGAAGAAAATCAACTTGACTTGGATAGCCATGTTGAAGGTGAACTTTGTCCTAAGTGTAAAGAAAAAATTATTGAAGAAATGGGTGAATTGTTATTTTACCTAGCGTCAATGTGTTCAGCTCTCAACCTTGATTTGGAAACCATAATGGCAACTAAAATGGACCATTTGAAAACTTTGGGGATTTACAACCTACTGTGATTAATGCATATATAAAAACAAAAAACTTAGGTCATTCCTAAGTTTTTCTTATATTATTATTTAATTCCTTTGACACAGTTCTATTAAAACTCCGCCTGTGCTTTTTGGATGACAGAAGGCTATTTTTGCTCCGCCTGCACCATAACGAGGCTTTTCATCAATCATTCTGATTCCTTTTTCCTTCATTTCTTCTATGGCAGCTTCAACACTTTCTACCCTGTAAGCAATATGTTGAACGCCTTCTCCGTTTTTTTCTATAAATTTTGCAATTGGGCTGTCTTCAGATGTTGCTTCTAAGAGTTCAATTTCTGAATCTCCTGTAGGTAAAAATGCAACTCTAACTTTTTGTTCTGCAACAACTTCTGTTCCAACTGCCTTTAATCCAAGTGCAGCTTCATAAAATTTCAAAGATTCTTCTAAATCTTTAACTGCAATTCCTATATGATCAACTTTTTGTACCATTACACACCTCCACCACTTTGGCTGAACAAAACCTATCGTTCTCCAATTTTTTTTAAAAATTCGTCTCTTACTTCATACATATTCTTTTCTTTAGTTATTATTTTATCAGTTTCTAGCTCAAGCTTATTTTCCGAGTCCACATGAGAAATTACAATTTTTCTCAACTCTGATTCGATAAGCTCGACTATTTCAAGCTTTAAATTATTTTTTCTTCTAGTATGCAGCTTTCCGCTTGTTTTCAAATATTCCTGATGATTATTGATTTCAGTAATTAAATCATCAATTCCTTCACTTCTCGAAGCAGTTACTTTCACAACAGGAGGTCTTCTCTCCATAGCCATACTCAAATCAAGCATCATGTTTACTTCTGTTGCTGTTCTATCAGCTCCAAACAAATCGCTTTTATTTATTACAAATATATCACCGATTTCCATTATCCCAGCTTTAATTGACTGAATGTCATCACCAAGACCAGGTACCATGACCATTACAATAGTATCCGCTGTCTTAACTATGTCAACTTCAGATTGACCTACACCTACTGTTTCAATGATGATGTAATCATAACCTGCAGCATCCAGAATCTTCAGAGCATTTTTTGTATACTTTGATAGACCTCCAAGTTGACCTCTTGTTCCCATGCTTCTTATAAAAACATTTGGATTAAGTGCTAGATCCTGCATACGTATTCTGTCACCTAAAATAGACCCTCCTGAATATGGACTCGTAGGATCTACTGCTATGATGCCGACCTTTTTACCTTCATTAATCAAAGACTTTACGACCTTGTCCGTAAGGGTGCTCTTGCCTGCTCCGGGAGGTCCGGTAATGCCTATAACATAGGCATTACCAGTATACTGATGAATTTCTCTCAATATTTTTTCAGCTTCTTCAGGGTTATTTTCTACAGCAGTTATAAGTTTTGCACATGCTCTCTTCTCCCCTGAAAGCATACGCTGAATTAATTCCATATCGTTCTCCTGTTAGTCTATTGTTCTTTTCAAGTTATTTTTTATATATTCAATCATTTGTGTAGTTGTAGTTCCCGGTGTGAATATTTCAGCGATACCTGCTTCTTTTAACAAAGGTATGTCTTCATCTGGAATAACTCCGCCTCCTATTATCAACACATCATCTACACTTTGCTCATTCAATAATTCAACAACTCTTGGAAACAAATAGTTATGTGCACCTGACAATATACTTATACCTACTACATCTACGTCTTCCTGAACTGCAGCTGCAACTATTTGTTCAGGAGTTTGTCTTAATCCTGTATATATAACTTCCATACCTGCATCACGAAGAGCTCTGGCAATAACCTTTGCTCCTCTGTCATGTCCATCAAGTCCTGGCTTGGCAACTAATACTCTGATTGGTCTCATTTTATCCTCCTATTAAAGCAACACTGCTTGCTCATATTCTCCAAAAACTTCTCTCATAACGCCGCATATTTCTCCTAATGTTGCGTATTCTTTTACTGCTTCTACAATATAAGGCATTACATTTTCTGTTCCTTGGCAAGCTGTTCTTAAAGCATCAAGTTTATCTTTTACAGCATCATTATTTCTCATAGCTTTTACATCATTAATTTTCTTTTTCTGCATTTCTCCTACAATCGGGTCAACTCTTAGCAAGCCTTTTGGAGATCCTTCTTTAACTTGGTATTTGTTGACTCCAACCACTATTCTATCCAGAGATTCTATTTCCATCTGATATTTGTATGCAGAGTCAGAAATTTCTTTTTGTATATATCCCAAATCAATTGCTCTTGCTGCTCCGCCCAGATCATCAATCTTGTTGATATACTCCATTGCTTTATCTTCAATTTCCTTTGTCTTTGCTTCAATATAATATGAACCAGCCAATGGGTCAACAGTGTTTGTAATCCCTGTTTCATTAGCTAATATCTGCTGTGTTCTTAATGCGATAGTTACAGAATCTGTTGTAGGAAGTGCCAATGCCTCATCTCTTGAATTTGTATGAAGCGACTGAGTTCCTCCCAATACTGCAGCAAGTGCCTGCATTGCAACTCTTATTATATTGTTGTCAGGCTGTTGAGCAGTTAGTGTACATCCTGCTGTTTGAGTGTGGAATTTAAGCATCATAGATTTTTCGCTTTTAGCTTTAAATCTGTCCTTCATTATTTTTGCCCAAAGTCTTCTTGCTGCTCTATATTTAGAAACCTCTTCCAGCAAATCATTGTGAGCATTGAAGAAAAATGAAAGTCTTGGAGCAAATGTGTCAACGTCAAGACCAGCTTTAATAGCTGCATCTACATAAGCTATACCGTCAGCTAATGTAAATCCTACTTCCTGTGCAGCAGTTGAACCTGCTTCTCTTATGTGGTATCCAGAAATACTTATTGTATTCCAATTTGGAACTTCTTTTGAGCAATATTCAAATATATTTGTAATCAATCTCATAGATGGCTCAGTTGGGAATATGTATGTTCCTCTTGCAATGTATTCTTTTAATATATCGTTTTGAATTGTGCCTCTTAATTTATCAGCCGATACCCCTTGTTTTTCTGCAACTGCAATATACATTGCCAACAATACTGATGCAGGAGCATTTATAGTCATTGATGTAGATACCTTATCAAGTGGAATTCCATCAAAAAGAATTTCCATATCCTTCAATGAGTCAATGGCAACACCAACCTTACCAACTTCTCCTTGTGCTAAAGAATGGTCTGAGTCATATCCTATTTGAGTAGGAAGGTCAAATGCAACTGATAAACCTGTTGAGCCTTGGTTAACAAGATATTTATATCTTTCATTAGATTCTTCTGCTGTTGCAAAGCCTGCATACATTCTCATTGTCCAAGCTTTTCCTCTATACATAGTTGGCTGATAACCTCTTGTAAAAGGGTATTGACCTGGGTAGCCTATTTCTTCTTCATAATCAATATTTGCTACGTCTTCTGGAGTATAAAGTCTTTCAACTGTTGCTCCAGAAACAGTTTTAAATTCAACTTTACTTTCTGGTGCCTTATTTAATGACTTATTTAATACTTTTTCTTCCCAATTTTCTCGTTGATTTTTCAATTGGTCAAGTTTTTCTTTATCAAACATTTAAACCTCCATCTATATCACATTATGTAAAATTTCATATTTATATTAATCTAAAATGCTCAAAATTGCAAGGTTTTTGAAAAAATGACTTTATGATTTTATATCTTGCAAAAAATATGCAATTTAAATTTAAAAGTAGCTTCATAACAGAATTTCAATTATTTCATTGAACCTTTTTCTAAAAATCTTTCGTGCCAAGAATGCGCCTCGCTTAATATGTGTGGTGTATGGCTATCTTTCGTAGTAATTTTTGCTCTCACAAAATAATCTCTAAGCATATCTTTATAATCCTCATGAGCACAATTCTCTATTATCATTTCAGCCCTTTCTTTAGGTGAAATACCTCTTAAATCTGCAACACCATTTTCAGTAACTAATATCATAACATCATGCTCAGTATGGTCTACATGAGAAACCATGGGAACTATTGATGAAATTTTTCCGTTAATAGCTGTAGATGGCGTTGTAAATATTGATAAATAAGCATTACGTGCAAAATCTCCTGAGCCGCCAATACCATTCATCATTTTACTTCCCATAATGTGAGTTGAATTTATATTTCCATATATATCGACTTCTATTGCAGTATTAATTGAAATTATGCCTAGACGTCTTATAATTTCAGGATTATTGCTTATTTCCTGAGGTCTTAGAATTATCTTATCTTTGTAATTAGAAATATTGTTTAAAAAACT
>JAQSYS010000103.1 GCA_029256005.1 Sedimentibacter sp. | reverse complement strand
GCATCCTTTAATAAAGGAATTTTTGATTTGTCACTTCCAGATAATGCTTTTGCCATATCCATAATCCTTGTGGCAACTGCATCGACAGAATATTCCCCACCTTCTTCAATTTGTTCAGCTGCTCTTTGGGAATCTTCTACTGAAACATTTAATTTTTGTCCAAACAATGTGAGGTTAGATTCTTCACCTTGTTTTGCAATCATTTTTCTTATTTGTTCTTTAAACTCATTTATTCTTTTTTCATTATCTGAAATAAGCTTGTTAATTTCGATGCTGTCATATTTTTTATTGCTTTTAATTGTGTCAGAGTCACTTTTGTCTTTATGCTTTGTATTTTCTGTAATTTTTTTATTTTGTAAACCGGATGGTTTAACTGAATTAATTTCTTTAATCATAATGACATCCTCCTTATAGACTATATCGGCATAATAAATGAAAAATTCAAGTTTAGTAAAAAAAAACAAAAATTTAGTAATGGCATTTAATGATCAGACTCTTAAATAACTATTAAAGTTCAATCAATCAAATTACGCATAAACTAATTGTGAAAACTTTCTTTGAATGATATAATATTAGTATAATAATTATATCATTCAAGTTATTGATAAATTGAGTCAGTATGGAGGAATATGTGGCAAAAGAATATGCGTATGAGATTTTAGGACAACCTAGTATGTTAGGCAATAAAGAAAGAAAATTAAAGTTTTATTTTTCTGAACCTAGTAATGGAATAAATGCTGAAACTGGATTATTATTGATTATTGCTGGTTTTGGGGGGAATGCTAATTCTAATGTTTATATAAAAATGAGAAATACTTTTGCTGATAAATATAATCTAATAACAATTCAATGCGATTACTTTGGGTATGAATTTATGCAAGCTCCGAATAATATTATATTAAAACATACTAAAGAAGATATAAAAAGATACTTTTCAAATAAGGAAGTAGAATATATATATAAAGATAATAATATTTTTTTAAGACTAATGGAAATATCCAGTAAGTACAAAATTAATATATTAGCTAAAGAAAATTTAAACGAAAATATTAACAACTACTGTGATATGGGTATTATACAAGCTATTGATAACATAACTGCTATTATTGCTGTTATGGAAGTTATTAAAAACCAAGGATACAAAATTAATGAAGATAAAGTTATTCTATATGGTCATTCACATGGCGCGTATTTGTCATATTTGTGCAATGCGTTTGCGCCTAATTTATTTTCTCTGTTAATTGATAATTCTTCATGGCTATTTCCAGCATATTTAAAAGGAAATCGCTATGTAAATAAAATTTATGGTGATTCTATTTTATCAGTAGAGTTTGAATATTTTGCTAAAACAGTACATTATGATGAAGAGATTCTTAATTTACCATCAATATACAGTAAATTTAATAATAACTGCGACATTATATGTTATCATGGAACAAATGATAACTTAATATCCAATAAAGATAAAGTAGTATTAAAGAACATAATAAATAATTTTACTTATAATGAGATAGATGAAACGAAGGTTGATAATAAAATATTTAAATCAAATCATCATGGATTAGGTACAGACTTTCTGGAACTTTTTGATTTAGTTATTAATGAATATCATTTTAAAAATAGAGTTATAAAAAGATCTGATATTATATTTTATGAAACTCAAAATAACATTTATGAGATTGATTATAGCAATATTACTCCTATATTAAATGTTGAGGAGAAATAAATTTGTATATTACTGAAAATAAATCTTCGAATTTCAATGCTAATAATGAGATTACAAGTTTTTTCATTAAGTATTGGTTTAAATGGAACAATTTAATGATAGTATCTAAATATTTATCTTTTTAAGCCGATAATTATGAAAGATACTTAATTTTGGTAAGTTCTATTAAAGATAATAAAATCAAATAAAGTAACTATAGTAACTATAAAAACTTAATATAATATATTCGGAGAAAGAAGGCAAATTATGAATATACAAATTCAAGACAAGGTATTGGAGTTTGAAAATAATCCTGAAATTATAGAGCAAATATTTAACAGTATTAATGAACATTTACAAAAGGAGAATTTGCAATTTTCTTATTTAAACATCGATGGTGAAGAAGTGTATGATAATTTCGATAGTTACATTATTGAAAATATTGAAAGCATAAGAAAAGTCGAAGTTGTTGCTATGACAGTTGTAGAAATGGTTAATGAATTGTTTTTATCAATTGAAAAATATTCCAAAAACGCAATTCCTATAATTACTAAATTATCAGAAGAATTCTATCAAAAACCTAAAGAAAGCACTTGGTCACAGCTCACAGATTTATTTGAAGGAATTCAATGGATTATCCAATCGATTACTCAAATAAATACAATTGAAAGTTCAAGTGATATAGTAAGTGACTATGAAGTATGGAACGAATATGTTCAAGAAATGTCAAAATTGAACGGTATAGTTTCTGAATTTGAGAATGCAATTGTTAACAATGATAACATATTAATAGGGGACATGCTCTTATATGAGATAATCCCTGTATTTGAAACTATGGTAAAAAAACTAGAATTATTAATATCTGGGGCGGTAGATTAAGATGTTAACTGATAATATATTATTTTTGAAAAAAAATCACCCTAAATTATATGAAGAAATAGAAAATTCAAACGCATGCAATCTTAAGAGCAATTTAACTTTAGAAGATACTAGAAACAACCTGAAAACCATAAAAGTGAGGAAAGATGAAAAAGATTTTTATCTTCATAGTAAGTATGACCCTTTACGAGAAGCTGAAACTATAATAAATAAGCTTGAGGAAAGAGAAAGCATAGATGAAAATTCACATGTAATTTTTTATGGATTAGGTCTTGGTTATCACATAGATGTATTTGCACAGAAATATCCAAATACATCTTTTTCGCTATATGAGCCATCTGTTGATGTATTCCAATACTTTCTAGACAATACAAACCTAAAAAAATTACCAAGTGACAACCTAGAAATCTTATTACTTGAGCGTGAACCAAAATATGTAGATATTTTTCTGAATATTTTATTTAATAAAATAAATAAGAAAGTTATAATAGTGGACTTGCCCATTTACGAAAATGTATTTAATGAGCAATATAAAGACTTCTTTAGTAAATTCAAAGAATTCATTACAGGCAAAAGAATTAATCTGCATACTAATTATTCTCATCAAAAAAAATGGATAATAAACTGCATGAAGAATTTAAAAGAAGTATTATCCACTCCGAACATTGTAATGGAAAAGTTTGGTTCATATAAAGATAAGACTGCAATTTTAGTAGCAGCGGGTCCATCCCTTGATGAAGAAATCGAAAATTTAAGATATATTAAGGATAACGGTTTAGCATACATTTTTAGTGTGGGTTCAGCTATAAATACTCTAATTTATAATAACATATACCCCCATGCTACATCTGCAATTGACCCAAGTGCTAAAAATCAAGTTGTTTTTGAAATGTTAAAAGAAAAAGAAATAACTGAAATTCCTTTAGTTTTTGGTTCGTCAGCCGGATATAAAAATTTGGAAAGTTATCCAGGAAAAAAATACCACATGATTACGAGTCAAGATGCAATAGCGATATATTATTTGAAAAATGAAGATGGAAGCGAAATAAATGTAGTTTCTGATGCTCCAACAGTTGCAGCTGCAACACTACAATTATTATATTTGTTAGGATTTGACAAAATAATATTAGTTGGTCAAAACTTGGGTTATCGTGATAAAAAACGGTATGCTGATGGAATTTCATATCATAACATTGTAATTACAGATAAGGAAGAAGAAAAGGCCATATGGGTAAAAGATGTTTATGGCAATGATATATTAACTTCAAACGGCTTTAACTCCATGCGAAAGCAGATAGAAAGTTACATTAAACTATTACCAAATATAAATGTTATCAATGCTACAAAGGGTGGAGCCAAAATTGAAGGAACAGAATTTGTAGAACTAAAGGATATTATTGAAGGAAGCTTAAAAGAAAGAGTAACAAATGAATATGGATTGAATGAGTTAGAGAAAAATAAAACAAGATATAATAAAGAATACATGGCATCACAGTCTAGAAATATGGATAAATCATATCAAAATGCTTTAAAGATAAATAAAGAATACAAAGCAGTTCTAAATAAAATTGAAAAAGCTATTAACAATAAAAACTATACTCAAGCCCAAAATTTATACCTAAAGCTAGATAAAGAGTTAAAAAAAATAGAGAATAATGACTTTTATAAAACATTCATACTTCCTATGAATAGAGTTCAGTACAAAATACTTGCAGATAGTATAGAAAGCATGAATAAGGAAAAAAATCCTGATGAACAAGGTAAAAAGGTCATTACGAGCTTTAGCAACTTTATTGACATATGCATTGCTGATATAGAGATGGTAAAACCAATTTATGAAGAAATGAATCAAAGTATTTATGAATTTATACAAGGATAAATCTTAGAAAAAATATTACGCGAGGATGGTTTCTAATGGAGAATATTATGAATATTGGGGATGTAAAGATTGGATACGAGTTTGATCCCTTAGTTATAGTAGAAATCGGAATAAATCATGAAGGAAGCCTAAAAACGGCTTTTGAAATGGTAGATGCTGCACATAATTATGGCGCGAAAATAATAAAACATCAAACTCATGTGGTAGAAGATGAAATGAGTAAAGAAGCAAAAAAGGTTATACCTGGAAACACAAACGTTTCTATCTATGAAGTAATGGCTCGTTGCGCTTTGTCTGAAGAAGACGAAATAAAGTTAAAAGAATATGTTGAATCAAAAGGAATGATATTTTTTAGCACTCCTTTCTCAAGAGCAGCAGCTGATCGGTTGGAAAAGATGAATGTGCCTGCCTATAAAGTTGGATCAGGAGAAATGAATAATTATCCTTTGTTAGAGCATATCGCATCCTTTGGTAAGCCGATGATTGTTTCAACCGGTATGAATAATATACAAAGTGTTAGAAAAGCTGTTGAAATATTAGAAAAACATGGCGTTCAATATGCATTGCTTCATACAACAAATCTTTATCCTACACCACCTGAGTTGGTAAGGTTAGGCGCAATGCAAGAATTGCAAAGGGAATTTCCAAAAGCTATTATTGGATTATCTGATCATACAATAAATAACAATGCATGCTTAGCAGCAGTTGCTTTAGGTGCCTCGATTGTTGAAAGGCATTTTACAGACAGATCTGATAGGACAGGTCCGGATATAGCTTGTTCAATGACTCCTGAACAATTAAAAGATTTGATTCAGGGTTCAGCAGAGATTGCCAAAATGCGTGGTGGAAAAAAAGAAGCAGCTAAAGAAGAACAAGTTACTATTGATTTTGCCTTTGCAACAGTAGTATCGATTAAGCCTATTCTTAGAGGCGAAGTATTCACAAAAGAGAATATTTGGGTTAAAAGACCAGGTGTAGGAGAAATTAAGGCTGAACATTATAATGATATTATCGGTAAAAGTGCAACAAGAGATATTCAAGAAGATGAACATATTTTATGGACTGATGTGGAATAGAGGCGTTATTAAATGAAAAAGAAAATTTTATTTTTGACAGGTACAAGAGCTGATTATGGAAAATTGAAGTCGTTGATGAAGAAAGTTGATGCAAGTTCAAATTTTGATCTTTTTATTTTCGTGACCGGAATGCACATGCTTTCTAAATATGGTTCAACTTTTAGTGAAATAGAAAAAGATGGTTTCAAAAAATTATATAAATTTATTAATCAAGGACCTAATTCAAGTATGGATATAGCCTTAAGTAACACAATAATGGGTCTTAGTAATTATGTAGCTGAGCTTAAACCTGATTTAATTGTTATACATGGTGACAGACTTGAGGCACTCGCCGGAGCTATTGTAGGTGCATTCAATAATATAAAGGTTGCTCATGTTGAAGGTGGAGAAGTTTCTGGAACAATTGATGAGTCAATTAGACATGCAATAACTAAATTTTCTCATTTTCACTTCGTTGCGAATGAAGAAGCAAAGAATCGAGTTATACAACTAGGTGAAAATAAAGATTCTATTTATGTTATTGGGTCACCAGATATAGATATCATGTATTCTAAGAATCTTCCATCAATTGAAAGAGTTAAAGAACGTTATGAAATAGATTTTCCTGATTATTGTATTTTGATGTACCATCCTGTAACTACAGAAGTAAATAAATTAAAAGATAATATAAAAAAACTTGTAGATGCAGTTATCCAGTCAAATCTATGCTATATTGTAATATATCCAAACAATGATATAGGTTCGGAGATTATAATGGAAGAATATAAAAGATTCTATGGTAATGGTAATTTTAAAATTTACCCTTCAATAAGATTCGAATATTTTCTTACTTTATTAAAAAATTCGAATTTCATAATTGGAAATTCTAGTGTGGGCATTAGGGAAGCCAGTGTTTATGGAGTGCAAAGTATTAATATTGGTAATAGACAACAAGGCCGAGT
>JAQSYS010000369.1 GCA_029256005.1 Sedimentibacter sp. | reverse complement strand
GGAACTCCTTTCCCTTCCTGAACTGATGGAAGAATGTATGAATTCTTATCATGTTCAGATAGAAGAGAAGGCACTTCATATAATTACAGAAGGTCGGATACCGCAGCTAGAGACAGACCGGGATCTGTTGAAAAAAATTCTGGATAATTTACTGTCCAATGCAATCTATTTTACACCGGATGGCGGCAGGATAAAAATTTCATATGAAGAACACAGGCTATGCATCATAAATTATGGTGTTACCATTGATGAAGAACTGCTTCCTCATGTTTTTGAACCCTTTGTTACAGGTGTGAACGTGATAAAGCAGAATTCTGCTTCACACGTTGATAAGAATAAAGCACATGGATTGGGGCTTTATGTTGTTTCCTATTATGCTAAGTTTTTGCACTGTCAGGTGAAGCTTCATAATATTGATGACGGTGTTATGGCTGAGCTTATATTCAAAACCGCCAGCTTCGCAGACGCTTTTAAATCATGAATGCATGACAAGTGAATCAACTTGCTGATTCATCTTGTATCCATGATATGTAAATGTAAATGATATGAATATGTACATATCATTTACAAGGAATCTTCATCCTAAATTCATATGCTTTTGATATAATCCAAATATAATACAAGATGAATTGGCTACAATTGAATTAGTACTTTAATACAATTGTCATGAATTCACTTGTCATGAATTGATGAAAGGAAGTGAGCCACATTATGGTCATTATTGTTCAGGTCAAGTATGGGAGTCAGTTGGCCTTATCAATCAATGAACCCATTACTTTTGAAGACGGTGACCGGATTGGAATTATAGGATCGAATGGTGCAGGAAAAACAACTCTTGTAAAAACTATTCTGGGATTAACGAATTATCAGGGAAGCATCGTTACCGATTTAAAACCGGAAGAAATCGCTGTTCATATGCAGCATAACCATTATGTAAATACTATGGCAGTAAAACATATCATGGAAACAATATTAATTACAAGTATTAAGAAAAATAAAAAATTACAAGAACTTATTACGTTCTTTGATTTTGAGGAATCCTTAAATAAGAAGTATTCAGCATTGTCAGGAGGTCAGAAGCAGAGATTAACGATTATTCTTGTATTAATTCAAGATTCTCCGCTGGTATTTTTTGATGAAGTTACCTCCGGTTTGGATTTTGAGACGCGGCAGAGACTGATGTCTAAAATGGGGGAATGGTATAGGGATAAAAATACTACGCTGTGTGTTGTATCCCATTATTATGAGGAATTAGAACAATTAGTGAATAAAATATTAATTCTGGAAGAGGGTCAAGTCGTTGACTTTGGTAACAAAGATGAATTGTTCCGCGATTACTGCGGGAAAACCGTGATTACCATTGAAAATAACAAGAGGAATGAAGAATTAACAAAAAGATTAATTAAATTAAAAGCACCAAATCATCTGATTGCTCTCTCATGTCCAAATAACGAATTAGAATATGAAATCACTGAGCTGCTAATCCGAGAAGACATTAATTACAAACGAAGTAACAATGATATTGAGATTATGTCAATCAATGCAAAAGCCAGGTTCTTAGATAATAAGGCAGGAGGGAAGAAGAATGAAGAAAAAACAGCTTAACTGGCATTTGGTTCAGTATGAACTACGGAATATTACCGGGAATATATTCGTAATATTTTTTGGAGTATTCTTTCCGATTATGATGTCCGTTTTATTTTCTTTCGTGTTTAAGAAACAAGTTCCTGAAGAAATGTATTCAAAGGCTGTAACATCAATCTTTATCACCATGAGTATGATTATACCAATGGCAGTTCTGTTGATTGGATATGCGGCTAATTACTCTCAGGAATTGGAGAAAGATATTCCGCTGAGATTAAACCTGTTTGGATTTCGTGAGAAAACAATGCTTGCTGCCAAAATGATTGCATATTTGATTTTTACTACAGCAGCGTTCCTGTTATATATAGTATCTGACTAAGCTCAGCAATATGCCTTATCGTATCTTTATATGCCTTGTCCGTGATTTTATTTGTGCTGTCTCATGGGATAGCAACAATATTCAGAAAATTCGGGCCGACGTACGCTGTTTCCATGCTCCTTTATTTTGGCTTCATGATACTATGCGGTATGATGGGTGTTACTGTAGATCAGCTTCCAAAGGGATTAAATGTAATCGCAAAAGCATTTCCGATGTCCTATATCAGCAGTGATTTCGTGGAGTTCTGGCAGGAAGGCCAATATAATTTTGCCCCGTTGATACAGTCGTTTATGTTTTTTGGAGCGGTTTCCTTTATCATTTTATTTTTAAGTATTCGGAAAAATCAACGAGTAATAAAATGAGAATTGATAAGAACTGGAAGAAATAAATTCATATATTTAAAAACAGATAAAGTATTGCACATCAATCATAGGATTGATCGTTCCTCTGAGTCTAGATAAAGTCCCCGAACTCTTATGATCAGTTTAGCCGTTCTATGATGCTTTTTTGGCGTATGAAGTAAAGTTTCTTTGACTAACCATAAAATAATCCTCCTAGATTAATATTTATTTTTAACTTTAATCCAAGAGGAATTTTTTAAGTATGAACAAAATTACTATTTACAGACTAAATGCAAAAGTCTTTCTTAGGTTTTATATGTTTAGAAGGAACCACCACATAAGCAAAGGATTAGGATAATAGGAAGGATACCACCTAATCCACTATCACTACCACAATCATTGTTTCCAAAAAGTCCTCCTAAAATACCGTTACTACCGCCGCCGTTACCGCCGCCACAGCAGCAAAGTAAAATTATGATAAGGAACATAGAATCAATACCATTGCTTCCTTCATTTCTGTTATTTCCACCGCCGCATGATGTAGCTGTTAAATCACTCATATACTAACCTCCAATTAATGTTTATTCTTTATGTTATGCATACAGCCTTGTTATATTTACAGTTATCAATATATTATTTTATAAAAGACTATATCAGTTGATTTTTAATTGGTAATACAGTAATGTACACATATTGCGGTGGTTATGTAGTTGGTTACCATGCGTCACAGGCATTTATCAAAAAACAGAAATTACTGCAGCAAAAGCAGCGGTTCTTAACGGAGATAAAATCATAAGGCAATCAGGTTACTTTGAAAATTAAGCCTGAAGATAAAAATTATACTTAAGATAATAACAAGATGGCGAGAAAAGATTATTGCTATAATAAAAACAAGGCTGCTGTATTTAATGTCAAATACAGCAGCCTTGTTAACGATTTTCTTCTAGAAAGAACCGCCACATAAGGAAAGTAATAAAATGATAGGTAAAATTCCGTCTAATCCGTTGTTGCAACCGCATCCGTCATTTCCACCGCATCCGCTGTTTCCCAAAAAACCGCCTAATAGGCCGTTATCGCCTCCGCACAAGGAAAGTAAAATAAGAATCATAAAAATTGAACTAATACCATTATCGTTTTTGTTATCTCTGCAGCATGATGTAGATGATAAATCACTCATAATTGAGCCTCC
>JAQSYS010000102.1 GCA_029256005.1 Sedimentibacter sp. | reverse complement strand
ATATTTTGAGGCAGTGCTAAAGACTGTTGTTTATGATAGGGTGTTTAATGAAGGTTTTATTTTTATGTGCTTGTTTTCAATGCCCATTGGGCTTGCATTTCATTTGATGATTACAAGCTTCAGTGAAAAAACAAATAAATATTTATTTTTTTCACTAATAGGTTGTCTTACATTTTTTTACGGAGGACAATTGCTTTATTACAAGATATTTTCGACCTTTGCATCTCTGTATTTTTTTATAGGTGCTGGAAAAGCTGCTCAATTTTATAAAATCTTACTAGATGCAATAGAAAATAATATTGTCCCATTATTATTTATAATACTGCCTATAATAATTACAACTATTTATCACAAAAAAATAAGTGTTTCAAAGATCTCAAAAATTTATTTTTTTAAGATTGCAGTTTTAGCAATTGTTATGCAGCTGTCAGTTATCGGTGTTGTTCTATCATCTGATGAAGGCTTGTTGAGCGCTTCATATTTGTACAAGGATTCATTTTTAGTAATGGATTCCATAGACAAATTCGGACTTTTGACAACAGGTAGGCTGGATATTAAAAATATATTAAAAAACTCAATGGCATTTGCCAGTGAATCTAGTCCAATTGAATTATTAGAAACAGAGGATATAAAGGAAGAAGAAAAGCCGGAAGGAATTGTTCAAGAAACGGAAAGTGTTACAGATGAAATAGTTGAGTATAATGTCCTTGATATACCATTTGAAGAGCTAATTGCAAGTGATGAAAACAAAAACATCAAGTCACTTCATGAATATTTTAAAAGTACAACGCCTTCAAAGAAAAATAAATATACAGGAATGTTTAAGGATAAAAATTTAATTATGATTACAGCTGAAGGTTTTTCGCCATATGCTGTAAATAAGGAACTCACCCCGACTTTGTACAAGATGTATGAGGAAGGTTTTAAGTTTACTGACTTTTATACACCGCTTTGGGGAGTAAGCACTTCAGATGGTGAGTATGTAGCTTGTACCGGTCTATTGCCAAAGGAAGGAATATGGAGCTTTTATAAATCATCAGAAAATTACATGCCTTTGTGTATGGGGAATCAGCTTGGAAATGTTGGTTATTCAACTTATGCGTACCACAATCATTATTTTGATTATTATTTCAGAAATGAATCGCATCCTAATATGGGCTATACATATAAGGGATTGGGAAACGGTCTGGATGTTACCGAAACCTGGCCGGAATCTGACATTGAAATGATAGAGCTGTCTGTGGATGAATATATAAACAAGCAACCTTTCCACACATATTACATGACTGTCAGCGGACATTTGCAGTACAGCTTTACAGGTAATTTCATTGCAGCAAAAAATAAAAGTATGGTTGACCATATAGAATATTCGGATAAAGTAAAGGCATATCTCGCATGTAATATTGAACTTGATAAAGCAATGGAAAAACTAATTGCTAGATTGGAGGAAGCAGGTATTGCTGATGACACTTTGATAGCCATTAGTCCTGACCACTATCCTTATGGATTAACTGAAACAGAAATAAGTGAACTTGCTGGTTATACTGTGGATACAAATTTTGAACTGTACAAGGGAGTATTTCTTTTATGGTCTAAAGGTATTGAATCAGTGGAAATAAATAAAACTGCTTCAAGCCTTGATATTATACCTACTATATCCAATTTGATGGGATTAAATTATGATTCGAGACTTTTAATGGGAACGGACATACTTTCTGATACTGAACCATTGGTGATGTTTCAGGACAGAAGCTGGATAACAGGCAAAGCTTATTTCAATGCCAAAACAAATGAGGTAACAATGAGAAGCGGAGTTCCAGTAGATGATGCTTACATACTTGAAATCAGTGAAAAAGTGAAACAAAAATTTAAGGCATCAGCTATGATATTAGACCATGATTATTATAGAAAAATACTTGACTAAAATCAGGAACGACAATTGTCGTTCCTGATTTTTATTCAACAGTCAAATTGTACTCGCAGCTTACAGGACATTGTGTATACTCTGAATTATTGATACAATTAGAATTTAACTTGCTTCTTAATATAGTTCCTGATTCTACATCATCCTTAACTTTGACCATGTAACCGATTCTTCTGGATTCTGATGGTTGAAGACTTCCTATATCCCATTTAAGAACTGTTTTTCCGTTAAAAGTATAAATGTTTCTTGGTTGCAAATTACTTGAATCACCGACGAATTCAAGTCCACTGTCTAAAATGCTTCTCAAATAAACACTTCTTGCCACATCATATTGACCTGCGTTGCAGTGTATGTAAAATTTAGTTGTCTCACCTTTTTTAACTATGTTGTTGTCACATTTAACTACTAACTCATAATCACAGACGCTGGATGAAGCGCTGCAGGAGTCAACGAAATCGTCACATATTAAATGAGCATAATAGTTAACTTTGCTCTTGTGGGGTATTTTATCACCTGTGTTTTCAGAGCTGTTAATTGTCATATTATCATATAGAGCTATGTCAAATGTGAGTATATTAGTGGAATTAGGTGACAAGTTGATGTTGTTGGCAAACACTATTACATTATTGTTCCTAATTTTATAATCAGGCTTAACTATATTGACGTTTTGAAGTATGTTTAAGTCAGGCCCGGAATGCTCCATATTATTTAAATAGCGGATTCCATTGCCCAGGGTTGAACTGAAGGAAACCAATCTTGCAATGTCGCTGGTATTTTTTAGTTCAATATTCAATTTATATATGTAAGCCGGGATAAATGAAGTGTTTGTAATGCCAGCACCTTTTAGAATTTTTTCTGGCGCATTTATGGTTATAGTACATTTTTTCATCATATCATTCCTTTCATAATTTACATCGCATGTTTTATATTATTCTCTACTCTGCAATTTGTGAAATATTTATGGAGATTTAATAAAAAATGTGATAATATTATATTACAAGAAATAAAATTAAATTATATTCAAAAATTTCAGGAGGATATATGAAAAATATAAAAATATACTCAAGCTCAACTTGCACGAATTGCACAGCAGCAAAGGAATACATAAAAGAAAAGGGATATGAATATGAAGAAAAGAATGTATCCTTAGATGCAGAGGCAAAAAAAGAGCTTTTGGCAATGGGATATATGGGAGTGCCAATTATATTTATTGATGATGAGGCAATAGTTGGTTTCAACAGGAGCAAGTTAGACGAATTGTTATAAAAGCCAGGGACTGTCTCTGATTTCCAAATGGAATTCCGAAGACGTCCCTTATTTTTTGGAGGGGAAATGAAAATTGAAAATTTAAAAAGAATCGAAACAGGTTTTTACAACACTCCAATTCACAAGTTGGAGAACTTAAGCAAAAGATATGGGATTAATATGTACATCAAAAGAGATGACATGACAGGTTTTGCTTCTGGAGGAAACAAATTAAGAAAGCTTGATTATTTGCTGCAGGATGCATTGGATAAAAATTGCACCGTTCTTTTAACATATGGCGGGGCACAAACTAATCACGGAAGACTAACAGCAGCAGTGGCAGCAAGATACAATCTCAAGTGCGGAATAATTATGGATGGTCCTGCTCCAAAAAAAGCAACCGGCAATTTGATTCTTGACAAGATGTTGGGAGCAGATTTATTCTTCATGGATGATAGCGGATTTAAGAATGAACCCAAAGAAATTCAAACATCAAAATACAAGGAATTAGTTGAAAAAACAACCCAAGAGGTTGTTAAAATGTACGAAGAAAAAGGTGAAAAGGTCTATCTGATACCAATAGGTGGCAGCAATCCGGTTGGTTCTGCTGGATATGTAATGGCTGTTAAGGAAATTAAGGAACAGCTTGAAGCTATGAATTTGCATATTGACTATGTTTTTACAGGCTTCGGTTCTGTAGGTACATATGGAGGATTATATCTTGGTTCCAAGTATTTTAATACAGACTTCAAACCTATCGGAGTTTGTGTTTCTCACAAAACTGAGGCTGATATGTTGGAAAAGGTGGATTTAATTAAGGAAACCAATGAATTTCTAGAGTTAGGTGTTGATGTTTTTAGTAATGATATGTGGATTGAAGATAAATATGTTGGGATTGCGTACAATGTTCCAGACCCTGTGACAAGAAAATATGTATATATGATGGCAAGAGAAGAAGCAATAATCCTTGATGCGTGCTATACAGGTAAGGTGTTTAGAGGAATGATTGAAATGATAGAAAATGGCGAAATTTCCAAGGATAAAAATGTCTTGTTTCTTCATACCGGAGGACTTCCTGGAATTTTTTCACAAAGTCATGAAGATGCAATGCAGGAAGAACTTTGGGGAGAGCCTAAGAATGAATTTAAGCTTTAATATACATAATTAACAATTTTAACTAAATTAACTAAAATTTTTGTATACTATAAACTTAAAAAATGTGCACAATATACTCATAAGCATAAGTTATTAAGTAACTGATTGCTTTTAAAATAGAAAACCGATATTTATTGCGGTTCAGTATTTTCTTAGGAAAATAAATGCGATTTTTAAAGAGATCCTATTTGAGATTATTTTAAAAGGATAACAGAAAATGATATCGCAAATCTGGACTGGAATATTATCGGTTTTTTCTACTTATAAAACTAAAAAGGATGTGACATCCTTTTGATTATTTATTTAATGCTTCTAATAGGTGATCTAGATTCATTCCATGTACAGCTGCTGCTTCTTCAAGTGTTTCCATTTGAGCACCAGGACATCCTACGCATCCCATTCCATGAGCCATTAATATTTCAGCTGCTTCAGGCTTTGTCTGAATAATTTCTCGGATAACCATATCTTTAGTTATAGCCATAATTTGCCTCCTTTAAAATATATTAATTTTATTATACATTATAAAAAAATGATATTCAATAAAAATTATATCGAAAAAATATAATCAAAAATTACCAACGTATTCCTATTGCCAAAGTTTAAAAACTGTTTGAATCACATTATAATGTGTGATATAATTTAAAAACATTAAGATATTTTAACAAAGTGTTAAATTTACAAACAAAATGAAATTAATCATCGCAGCCGCAACAAAAGGAGATTAATATGCAACGTGAATATAATGAAAAAATAAGTCATGTAAAAAAATGTATGGAAAAAAAGAATAAATTAAATTTACTTTTAAAGCAGACTGAACAGGATATGATTAGGGAGAAGCTTTTATTAAATAAATTATCGGCTGACCTTCAAAAAGAAAATGAAGATGTTTTAAAATTAGAATCATCAAATATTACTTCATTATTTTACGCCATATTAGGAACGAAGGAAGAAAGACTGGAAAAAGAAAAGCAAGATCTTTTAAAAGCTAGATTAAAATATAATCACAGTAAAAATAATGTTGAATATCTTGCAATGGAAACAAAAAGAATAGTTGATGAGCTATCACAGGTTGAAATTTGTGAAACTGAGTATGAAGATTTAATTAATAAAAAACTTGAGGCCATTCATCTGGAGGACAGGGAAACCAGTGAAGAACTAAGGATACTTATAAAAAGAAAAGAAAATATGAAGGCAAACATTACGGAAATTAATGAAGCAATAAAGGCCGGAGAAGAAGCCCTAATGTCTATAGAAAGCACTATAAAAGAACTGGAAAGCGCTGAAGGCTGGGGTGTAGTTGATATTTTGGGTGGAGGATTTTTAACTACAGCAATAAAGTATGACCATGTTGATGAGGCAGGTCGTCATGCTGAAGAAACTCAACGCACTCTTGGAAGATTTAAAAGAGAAATGGCAGACATAAAAATGATTACTGGCAATGAAATTGCAATTGGAACTTTTGAATCATTTGCGGATTACTTCTTTGACGGGTTGATATTTGATTGGGTTGTTCAATCAGAAATAGGAAAGTCACTGGATGCAGTCAAAAATACAAAAAATCAAATAGATAAAGCAATGTCCGGATTATATGAAGAAAAAGTAACAGAAGAATTCATGATTAATCAGTTAGAAGAGCAAATTAAGAATATAATAGAAAATGCTTAAATAAAAGCATTATTCATAGAAAAAGCCGACCGCTATCAGAATTAAGCAGTCGGCTATTTAATTTATCTCATTTCAAACAATTAATTATTCACCATCATTGTTTATAATCAATACTGGGCATGGTGCGTCGGAAATTACTCTTTGTGTAACAGAGCCAACAAAGAATCTCTGAATTTTAGAGAAACCTCTTCTTCCCATAACAATCAAATCAACCTTTTCCTTATTGGCATATTCTACTATTTTATCTGAAGGTTCTCCATGCAATACTACTTTTTCAATATCCTTACTTTCAATAGCCAATGTAGAAACAAAGGCATCCAAAAACTTAGTTTTTACCTGGATAAGCTCTTCGGTAATTTTAGGGTAATTAAAAGGAACACTGATAATACCTCCAACATCATATGTATATATTCCGCGAGTATCTACTACATAGACAAATATTAATTTACTATCATATTTGTTTGATAGCTCAATAGCCTCTTCTGCGGCTTTTTTTGACACGTGTGAACCATCTATCGGAACAAGTATTTTTTTCATAAAAACCTCCTACTTACATTTTTATTTATTATAA
>JAQSYS010000101.1 GCA_029256005.1 Sedimentibacter sp. | reverse complement strand
TTTTTTATAATAAGTCCTGCTTTTAAAATATCTTCTTCTAAATAACCTTTATTTGTTAAATATTTTAGTAAATTATCCCATTGGTTTATAGCATATCCAATTCCAAACTTTTTTATTACGTTAATATCAATTTTCCTTGATTTTAAGTAATTTATAACCTCTGGATAATCTTTTATATTTCTATAATAAAAAAGTGCTGCTTCTCTATTTATTTTATACAGCCTGTCTGCTTGTTGTCTGTTCTGATTTTCTTTAGGCGATAAATTGATTTCTTCCAATACAATTCCGGCCTTTCTTGCCAAATGTTCAGCTGCTTCAACAAATGTATAGTTTTTATATTTTGTAAGAAAGCTTATGCTGTCTCCACTTTCGCCGCATCCAAAGCAATGAAACATCTGTTTATCCGGTGATACAATAAAGGAAGGAGTCTTTTCTTTATGAAATGGGCAATTAGTGGTATAATTGTTTCCTGCTTTCCTTAAAGGTAAATATTCCTCTATTATGTCTACGATATTATTTTCTTCAATAATTCTGTTTATAACATCTGAGTCCAATCTATAAGGCATATTATCACCATTGTCCTTACTATGAAAGTAGATTATAGCATAACAAAATAAGCTTGTCAACAACTTATTTATCCATCATTATCTCCAAGGTTTTGGAATATAGAGCTCTTCAAAAACTTTCATAGCATATCGGTCTGTCATACCTGCTATGTAGTCTTTTATAATTTCAGACTTGCTGAAATTATAATCATCAAATATTTTCAGATAGAATTCTGGAAGAGATTCGAAATTATTATTGTAATATTCAAATATCCTTTCCACTATAAAAACTGTTTTATCTTCTTCACTCTTTGCTATTTTGTTGTAATATACATGTTCAAATAAAAAATCTCGAAGACCTGATGTATAGTAATCAGTTTCATCACTCATTGTGATTTTTTCTTTATCCATACTGTTTTTTATAACATCAACAATCATTTTATTGATTCTTTGTCCATGGGTATAGCCAAGATGCATTAAAAACTTTTCAGGTATTTGGTTTGTCTCTATTATGCCTGCTCTAACAGCATCATCGATGTCGTGGTTAATATAAGCTATCCTGTCTGATAAGCTGACTATTTGTCCTTCCAATGTAGCAGGGGTATATCCTAAAGGGTGATTACGAATACCGTCTCTTACTTCAAATGTTAAATTCAATCCTTGTTTTCCGTTCCTTATTTCAAGAAATTCTACAACTCTCAGACTTTGTTCATTATGTCTGAAACCTGTTTCACAAAGCTTGTTTAATATTCTTTCACCGGTATGACCAAAAGGTGTATGTCCCAAATCATGACCAAGGGCTATGGCTTCGGTTAAATCTTCATTCAAATTTAAACTTCTAGCAATTGTTCTGGATATTTGCGAAACCTCAAGTGTATGTGTGAGTCTTGTTCTGTAATGATCACCTTCAGGAGATAAAAAAACCTGAGTTTTATGCTTTAATCTTCTGAAAGCTTTTGAATGAAGAATTCTGTCTCTATCTCTCTGATATTCCGTTCTAATTTCACATTTTATTTCTTCAACCTGTCTGCCTTTGGAAAATTTACTCTTGGATGCTTTTTCAGATAAATGATCAATTTCAAATTGTTCATATTTCTCTCTTATATTCATCAACATCACGCTTTCTTAAATTATTTGTTGTTTTCTGCAATATAATCAAGTATTATAGATGCTGTTTCTTCGACTGCTTTATCTGTTGTATCAATTACCTTACATTTTAGATCTTTGTAAATTTTATCAGCATATTCAAGTTCTGCAAAAATTCTTTCCATGTTTGCATAGTTTGCTGTATCTCTAAGTCCCATAGCCTTAAGTCTTTCTTTTCTTATCTTATTTAAATTCTCAACATTTAATGTCAGTCCGATTATTTTTTTAGGTGATATGAGTTTAAGTTCTTCTGGCAAACTAACTTCAGGAACCAAAGGTATGTTAGCAACTTTTATATTTTTATGTGCCATGTACATTGACAGAGGTGTTTTAGAAGTTCTTGAAACTCCTACAAGGACGATATCTGCTAATAGAATCCCTCTTGTATCCTTTCCGTCATCATACTTTACCGCAAATTCAACTGCTTCGACTTTTTTAAAGTACTTTTCGTCAAGCTTCCTTAATAGACCTGGCTCATGCTTTGGTGATAAACCAAGCTGTTTTACTAAAGGCAATAAGACCGGAGTCATGATATCAACAGCTCCAATATTATTTTCAAATGCTTTTTCTGCTAAATAATCTCTTAACTCTTCAACTACAAGTGTAAATACTATGAATGAGTTTTCCTTTGATGCTTTTTCTATTAAATGATCTATTGCCTCTTTGTCACTAATATAAGAAACCTTTTTAATATCAAAATCTGCAATGTCAAACTGTTTCATTACAGCTTTAGCAACTTGCTCAGCAGTTTCGCCCAATGAATCAGAAACCGCATAAATATTTATCTTTTCCATAGTTACCTCTTTTACTTGGATATTTCCAACAAAACCTTAGTTATATTAGTTTTGGATATTCGTCCTAAGGCTTTAAGTTTTCCATTTGATATATTTGTTACAACTGGAATACAGTCTACTTCGTGTTCAATAATCTTTTCTGCTGCGTCGATTATCGAATCATCCTCATTACAGTAGATAATTTTTGGCATTCTTGTCATTATAACGCCTACAGGAATTGTTGTTAAATCCTTTCCGCCCATTGCTGCCTTTAACAAATCCTTCCTCGATATAACGCCTTTGAGTGCTTCGTCATCAACAACAAAAAGCGTTCCGACGTTTTCAAGAAATATTGTTACTATAGCATCGTATACGCTTGTATTTTCTGATACATTTACAGGAAGTGATTTTACATCTAGAACCTTGATTACAGAAAGTTTTTCCATAATATCTTTATTATTTTTTTTATTGGATATGTAATAGCCTACCTTGGGCTTTGCATCAACTAGTCCGCACATAGATAGTACTGCCAAGTCAGGACGTAAGGTAGCTCTTGTTAATCCTATTTTTTCTGCTATTGATTCCCCTGTTATAGGTTGATATTTTTCTATTATTTCAATAATTAAATTTTGTCTGTCAGATAATTTTATATGAATCACCCCGTTTCTAACAATCGATTACAATTGGTGAGCAATTGCTGAACCATTGAGAAACAACTGCTTAGCTATGCTCACCTATCGTTTAGAACAATATTTTTTTATTAATAAATTGAACTAAATCTTCAATTTTAACTCTTTCCTGTTGCATTGTATCTCTGTCTCTGATAGTTACTGCATTATCTTCTAATGAATCAAAATCAAATGTAATTCCGTAAGGGGTACCAATTTCATCGTGTCTTCTGTATCTTTTTCCTATGCTGCCTGCATCATCATAATCAATATTAAAATGTTTTTGCAGCATATGATATAGTTCAGTTGCTTGTTCATTTAACTTTTTGGTCAATGGGAATACAGCTGCTTTAAATGGTGCTAGTGCAGGATGTAACTTAAGTACTACCCTGTCAGTTCCGTCTTCTAAAGTTTCCTCATTATATGCATCAATTAACAAAGCAAGCATAACTCTGTCTGCTCCAAGTGATGGTTCAATACAGTATGGAACGTATTTCTCATTAGTAACAGGATCCTGATATGCTAAATCTTCTCCTGAAGTTGATATATGTGCCTTTAAGTCAAAGTCTGTCCTGTCTGCAATTCCCCAAAGCTCTCCCCAACCAAATGGGAATAAATATTCAATATCAGATGTGGCATTGCTGTAGTGTTACAATTCTGCCTTTTCATGGTCTATGAAACGCACATTTTCCTTAGTCATCCCTAATCCTAACAACCAGTTCATACAAAATTCTTTCCAGTAATAGAACCATTCCATGTCTTCGCCTGGCTTGCAGAAAAATTCAAGCTCCATCTGTTCGAACTCTCTTGTCCTAAATGTAAAGTTGCCAGGAGTTATTTCATTTCTGAATGATTTCCCTATTTGTCCGATACCAAAAGGAATTTTCTTACGAGTTGAACGCGCAACATTTTTAAAATTAACAAAAATACCTTGAGCTGTTTCAGGTCTTAAGAAAATTTCTGATTGAGAGTCTTCTGTAACACCTTGGAATGTTTTAAACATTAAGTTGAATTTTCTTATTGCAGTAAAGTTTGATGCACCACATTCAGGACATGCTATTTTATTTTCAAGTATGTATGCTTCCATCTGAGAATTTGACCAACCATCAACTATCTGTACTTCATCTTTTTCATGCATATAATCTTCAATTAATTTATCAGCTCTGAATCTCGCCTTGCATTCCTTGCAGTCCATCAATGGATCCGAAAAACCTCCTACGTGTCCTGAAGCTACCCAAGTTGTCGGATTCATTAATATAGCTGAATCAAGTCCTACATTGTACGGACTTTCTTGAATGAATTTTTTCCACCATGCTTTTTTTACGTTATTTTTGATTTCTACCCCCAAAGGACCATAATCCCAAGTATTTGCTAAACCACCGTAAATTTCAGATCCTGGGAATATTATACCTCTTGATTTAGAAAGAGAAACCAGTTTTTCTAATTTGTTTTTTTCGTTCTTTGCCATGACAGCCTCCATAAAGAATATTTTCTCAGGATGAAAAAATATACAAAAAAATCTCTCATCCCATATAGGGACGAAAGATTAATTCCGCGGTTCCACCCTATTTGATAAAGCAAAATGCTTTATCCTCTTTAAACAAAGGACTCAAAAGCTCCCTTCATCTATACATCCGTATCAGTTTTCACCAATCCTGACTCTCTAAAAATTCAATATAGATTACTCTTCTTTCTCACAGTCTCAACATTAACTATAATGTAACAAAATTACGTTTTTATGTCAAGAATTACTTTTAAAATTCGTCATTATTTTTATTGAAAGTATCAGTGATGTCATCCTTCATTTGAGTAGTGTCTTGCATAAAATCATCCTTCATTTTAGTTGTGTTTTGCATAATGTCATCTTTAAAATTATTAGCGCCTTGCTTAACATCTTGCATAACATCTTTAACTGCATCTATTCCTTGATCTACTTTTTGTCCTAAGTCAACAACTTTACCATCAGATTGAGTAATTTCTACTGAACACTGAGTAAGAAGTGCTGCCGTAATACCAGCTGCAGAAAAGAAAGGAGCTATAAATGCACCGATTAGTCCTGCTGTTATTGGCAAATTAACTATCACTTCATTATTTTTCTTTATAGTAAGTTTAGTTGCATTGCCCTTTGTTAAAATGTCTTTTAATTGATTTAAAATTTGTTCGCCCTTGCCTGAAGCACTTTGGGAATATTGTTGATTCTTGTATTGATTTTCTATCAATATTATTGCTTCAAGAACATCTCCGTTTGCATCCTCAAGAGCTTGCTTTGCTGTTGAATAGTCAGTGTTTGTTCGTTTTAAGATATCATCGATCTTTTGTAAATTTTCGTTTTCCATATGCTAACCTTCCTTTTTTAAAGTAACTTTAATGTAGTAAAATTATCCTTACCAATATAATAAAACAAAAAGTTCCTTATTATTTGTAAGATTTTTTGATTTACTTCAATAGAGCCGATAGATTCAAATTTTGTCTTTAAAATCTTTTCCATAGTTAGTATTTCACTATAAGTTACATTTATTCCACTTCCAGAATTTACGCAATCAGGACATAACAATCCACCGTCTTTTATTGAAAATTTTGAATTTTCATTAATTTCATTTCCACATGTTATGCAATGCCTAAAGTCTGGCTTGTAACCAAGCATGGATACAAGCTTTAATTCGTAAGCAGCTGTAAGTTTGTCAAAATCTTTTGACATAGTAGAAAGAAAATGCAAGACTGAAACAGTCATGTCAAAAATTCGAAAATCAACCTCATTTTCCTGAGCTACAAAACCTATAAGCTCTAAAATATAGTTGCCGTTAAAAAAAGCATCCATATTATTTTTCAGATTATAAAAGTTATCAATTAAATCAGCAGAAGTAATTATATACATATCTCTTGAAACTGTCATGTAACACTTTGAATATGCAAAAAGCTGAGATGCATTTATTAAATGAGAATTGCTCTTCTTTGCACCCTTTGAAATTAATTGTATTTTGCCCCTTGTTCTTGACAACACATGAAGTATTTTATCATTTTCCTTATAACTTACTTCCTTTAATACAAGAATTTCATCAACTATCATTTTTTATTGTAACCAAGTTCCCTTAAAAGATAATTATTGTCACGCCAGTTTTCGGATATCTTTACAAACAGTTGAAGATTTACTTGACTTCCTAATAGCTTTTCAATATCTTCTCTGGCACTTTTTCCAATACCTTTTATTTTTCTTCCTTCCTTGCCTATTATAATGCTCTTATGAGACTTTTTCTCACACAATATACTAGCTCTTATATCAACTAAGTTTCTGTTTTTTCTTTCTTTCATCTCTTCAATTTCAATAGCTATACCGTGAGGAACTTCTTCTTGCAGATACATTAAAGCTTTTTCTCTGATTATTTCAGAAACAACAAATCGTTCTGGTCTGTCAGTTATGAAGTCTGAAGGAAAGTACATAGGTCCCGGTTTTAAATATTTGATTATT
>JAQSYS010000100.1 GCA_029256005.1 Sedimentibacter sp. | reverse complement strand
TAAAATACCATGCTTGTTTTAGTAATTCTCTTTATATGATCAAATGAAAGTTTTATTATTCCTTCTCTATTTCCTTGATTTGTCAAAATATTTACTGATTGATATAATTCCTTGATATGATCTATGGATTCAAGTATCCTGTTATTTGCTATTTTTAATTGAATATTTGTTTCTTCAAGTCTTTTACTTTCTTCTTTTGCCATGCTAATAGATATTACTATTGCTCGAAAAGCAGCTATTATCATGATGTAACTTAGTAAAAGATTAGAATCTTTAATTAGTAAATACGGGATGTATACACTATTATTTGTAAAATATTTCATAATTATTCCATAACATATAAAATATAATAAAAATATTACCCATCCAAAACCCTTTTTTAAAAATACGACGCTTATTAATATTGTATTTAGACTATACCAGATAAACGGACTGTTAATCCCACCTGTAGGTACCAAAAGCAAAGTGTTTCCGATAATCTCAATAACCAGCAAAATTCTTATACCTTTTTGTGACTTTTCATATATTGGATATAAGTATGATAAAATTATAGATGAAACAAAAATACATCCAATAATAATAACCTTTCTAATTAATTCATGCTCTGGGTTATTCAATATATAAAATATTGATGTAATAATAAATGATATAAATCTATAAAAAACTAGTATTTTTGATTCTTCGGACTTATCTTTAAAGAAGGTTGACCAACTTTTTATTAATCCTATATTCAATTTATTCACCTTTAACAAATATTTTTATCTATTGTATTGTTTGTTTAATAAAAAATAAAACCAACTAAGTTATTAGTTGGCCGGTTGCACCATTTACTCCATATGTCCTAGGTGCCCAAATAATAGAACATATTTCACAGTATCACAATAATACAATTTAAATTATAGCAACAGTAACATTTATTAATTGTCGTAATATGTTAATTAAAATTTATTTATTAAATATATAAATATTAACTGGGGTGATTTTTTGACTTCTTTTAAAATATTATGTCGATTCTTATCTTATTAATTTAATTTTTCTTAATTAAATTAATAAAAAGTAATAAAAAATTAGCTGTAATTAAATACAGCTAATTTTTTATTACTACTTACTTTTTATGAACTATTTCTATCCAATATCCATCTGGGTCTGTTATAAAGTATATACCCATTGATTCATTGATATATTCTATACAGCCCATTTCTTTATGTTTTTTAAATGCTTCATCGTAATTGTCAACTGCCATGGCAAGGTGGAATTCCTGCTCTCCTAAGTCATAGCTTTCAGTTCTGTCTCTCATCCAAGTAAGCTCTAGTGTAAAATCAGTTTCTCCGTCTCCTAAGTACACTAATATGAAACTTCCATCGGCTGCTTCTTTTTTTCTTACTTCTATCAAGCCCAATGCTTGTTTATAAAAGTTCATGCTTTTTTCTAAATTTAAAATGTTAAAATTAAAGTGATTGAATGTATATTTCATATAGACCTCCCTTAGAAATTCACTATATTTCTAATTAATCTGTTATTGCTCCCTCTGTTACATTATTTTCAGTTGAATTTTCATCAATTGTGTTGTTTTCTGTGTCTGTATTTTCCGTGCCCATGTTTTGAGCAGTCCCATTTGTCAATAAATTCAATTGATTCAATATGTCTTCAAGCTCTTTTAATTTTTCTCCGTATACTGACCAATCTCCTCGTTGTTGTGCTTCGGTCGCATCATTGAATAAAATAGTTGCCTGCTTAATCAAATCAGTTATATTTGTATTGTCATATTCTTCTTCTACCGGTACTTCAGGCTCAGAATAAATTCCGAATATTCTTTCAATTGCCTTGTCTAATGTTGATTCCATTACAATTCTGTCATCAAATGATACAACTACCATTTTCATTTCAGGAAAGTTGCTTTCAGTATCTGATTTTAGATATATTGGTTCTACATAAAGCAATGAATCTTCTATAGGTACAACCAGTGTATTTCCTCTTAAGACAGTCGAACCTACCTGACTCCACAGGGTAAGCTGAGAAGAAATCACTGTATCTTGGTCAATCTTTGTTTCAATCATATTTGGACCAGCTACAGTCTTGGTTTTCGGAAATTCATACAACACCAGCTCTCCGTAATTATCTCCGTCATTTCTTGCTGTTAATAGCGCAATCATATTATCTTTGCTTTGCGGTGTATATTGTGTAGTCAACAGAAATTCTACATTTTTCTCTTCCGGAAGCTTAAACATCACATAGCTTGAGCCAACAGGTTCTTCACCATTATCCATATACTTCTCATTTGCAATGTCCCAATAATCTTCTCTTCCGAAAAATACAGTTGGATTTTCTATATGGTACAACCTATACATATCTGCCTGTACATCAAAATACGCTTGCGAATATCTTACATGCTGTTTTAATCCTTCAGGCATTTCACTCATTGGCTTGAATAAATCAGTAAAGATTTTATTATATGTCTTTATTATTGGATCACTTTCATCTGATATATAAAAATCAGTTGATCCATCATAAGCATCTATTACAACCTTAGCTGAATTTCTTATATAGTTCACATCTAAACCTTCAATAAATTTGTCTGTTGGTTGTGAATAAGGAAATTTATCGCTTATAGTAAAGCCTTCTATAATCCAATAGAGCTTTCCGTCTTCTTGATTTACAACTACATAAGCATCAGGATCAAAATACATAAAAGGTGCAATTTCAAAAACTCTTTCAATTATGTTTCTATTTATCAATATTTTACTGTTTGAATTTATATTATTTGAAATTAAAACCCTGTAGCTTCCTTCTCTCAACGTGAATAAAAGCTTATTTACAAAAGACAGCTTAATACCTGCTTCTCCTTCATAAAATGTCTCGGCATTATCTGAACCTGAAGGATAATCAAATTCCTTTTCATCTGTATTAACTATTATGTATTCATTAGTTTTTTCACCGAAATATATTTCAGGTCTTGTAATTTTTAAGTCTGTGGTGGTGGTTGGTGGTATGTTTCTTACAAGCATTTCCGGCTGACCCTGCGCAGTTACCTCATTAACCTGTGATAATGTTATACCGTAGCCATGAGTATATTTCAAATATTGATTTACCCATGTCTTTGCCTGTTCATTTAAACGGCTTTGATCCAGCTCTCTTGCTGACAAAAATACCTGTTTGTAATCACCATCTATTATATAACGATCCACATCTACATCATTAAATACATAATAAGGTCTTATCCCTTGAAGTTGATTATAAACCTGTATCAGTGGGTCCTGGTCATTAATTCTTATATTATCAATAACCTCTTGGTTATTTTTTATATCTTCAATTGTTAAATCATCATTTGCAGGAAAATCTATTTGATTAACATCATTTAAAGCATAGGCGCTTTGTGTATTTTTTATGCTATATTCCATATACTTTGTTTCTTTTGAAAGCTGATCGGGCTCAACGATAAAGTTTTCAACTATACCAGCTAAACCTGTTCCGACAATCGATATAACTATCAATGCCGCAGGCACTGAAAGAGCGAATTTTAAATTTCTTTTTTTAGCTCCCATATAGAATGTCACAGCAGCAATAATGCAGCCAACTGCCAATAGTCTGTATAAATTTAAAGTTATGTTTATGTCAGTATAACCTGCTCCAAAAACTCTTCCAAGTCTCGAATATAATAGATCATAGCATTTTAATACATACTTTATTCCTAAGAACAAAAACACAAAAATGCCTATGAAGGACAATTGATTTATAATTTTTGAAGCAAATTTCTTATTTAATATAATTCCCAAATCAAATTGGCGAGAATTATATTTCATTTCTTCAAAATGTTCTGTTACATTTTTGATGCTGTCTTTTAATGCAAGGTAAGCATAGAAAGCTACAGTAATAATAATCATCAAAAACAAAACATTAATTATTGAATCAACTGCTGTATTAATCAATGGAAGCTTGAAAAAATAAAAACCTACATCATTATTAAAAATAGGGTCATTAATTCCAAAGTTTTCACTGTTTATAAATTCTAAAATATCAAGCCACATAGTTGAAACAATGCTTGCAGTGTAAAGAAAACTAATTGTGACTGAAATTAATTTTATCCACAAGTTAATCTTTTTTGTGTTTTTTGTATCCACAACTTCAGATTCAATGTCATATTTTTTCTTTAAGTTTTTCATAAATAAATACAATAATATGCTCAAAACAACAAATACCGGTACGCCTATTGTAAATTGAGCTTTTATTTTTGTTAAAAATGTTTCTGTATATCCAATTTCTTTAAACCACAAATAATCTGTTGAAAATCTAATAGCGCCACCGAATGAATTAATTAATAAAAATACAACTATAATTAACCCTATGGTAAAAAATCTTCCTCTATTCTTCATGATACCTCCCTAAATCTTTTAAATAAACAAACGGAACGACTATGTCGTTCCCCTGATGTTATATATTTCTCTATTTATTGAATTCAATTCTTAATTTTTCCAAAGATTTTTTTTCTATTCTCGATACTGTCATTTGTGAAATATTTAGTTCTTTTGCAATTTCACTTTGTGTTTTGTTTGAATAAAATCTTTTGAAAATTATTTTTCTTTCAAGTTCATTTAATTTATCCATGGATTTTTTAATGAAGTCTTCATTTTCAATGCTGTCAAAATGATTATCTTCTTGGCCTACTATATCCATCAGAGATATTTCACTGTCTTCACTACCCGAATCGAATTTTTCATCCAGAGACTGAGAATTAAACATTTTTCCTGCTTCAAAAGCTTCAAGAACTTCTTCTTCAGTAGTGTTTAAGTACTGTGCAATTTCTTTGACTGTAGGTGCATGATTGAGTTGTGAACTTAACAAGTGGTTAACATCATTCACCTTTTTTGATATTTCTTGAATTTTGCGCGGAACCTTTATAGCCCAACCCTTATCCCTGAAATATTTTTTTATTTCTCCTAAAATAGTAGGAGTTGCAAAAGAAGTGAATTCGAATCCTTTAGTGATATCAAATCTTTCAATGGCATAAATCAATCCCATGCAAGCTATTTGATAAATATCTTCATGTTCGATGCCTTTATTGATATATTTTCTGGATATAATTTCTGCCATATACTTATACTTATCAAAAATTTGATTTCTTGTTTCGATTTCTCTTTTTTGTTGGTATCGCAAAAATAAATCCTGATTTTTTATAGTCTTGGTATTTTGAATTGCTTCGCTCATATTATCAACGCCTATTTTAGATTATTTATGCTCTTTTCAAATATTATTTTTTTGTTTTCTAAGTCAAAATTATAATTGTCAGCTAAGCTTTCAATTATCATTACGCTCATTTCACTGTTTGTCCCATTATTATCTGAAATATTTCCTGTATTTAAGTCAGTTACTTCCACTGATATATTATTATCACTTATTTTATATATAATATCAAGAGGTTCACTTTGATTATCTACATTATTAATAAAAAATGTACAAACTTCAGAAATAACAACCTTAATATCTTCTAAATCATCTACGTTAAATCCCTTTAAATTAGATAAAGCTGAAGTAGTAAGTCTTATTGTGCTCATATATTCAGATTTTTTAGGAATTGTTAATTTAATTTTTTCCATTGTATCACCCTTGTATATTAAATACTTTATTTAAGCCAGTTATATCAAACAGCTTATAAATATTAGGTTTTAAATTTACAACCTTAATATTTAAGCTTTTCTCTTGAAGTTTTTTATAAATCCCCATAATTACTCCAAGACCAGTAGAATCAATATAATCTAGCTGCTCTCCATTGATGATTAAATCATGGTTTTGTTGTTCAATAAGCTCATAGATTTTATTTTTAAGTTCAGGAGAAGTATATATATCTACTTCTCCTATAGGTTTTATTTCTAAAGCATTTTCTAAAGTAATGTACTGTATCTCCAATGACATATTAAAACCTCCTTTATTCTTCCTCTACCAGATCTATATCTTCTTCAGTGAATATTTTTGCAATTGATGCAACCTTATCATCACCGTTTAACCTCATAGCAATAACACCTTGAGTATCTCTGCCCATAATTGAAATGCCTGTAGCATGCATTCTTATTATAACACCATTTGTACTTAAAAGCATTATATCATCTTCCTTTTCAACAATTAATGATCCTATAATTTTACCTGTTTTGTCATTAATGTTATGTGCCTTCATACCCTTGCCACTTCTGTTTTGGCATCTATACTCTGATGATACGGTTATTTTAGCATAGCCATTTTCTGTAACAGTCAATATATATTTATTCTCATCACTCATTTTAATAATGCACATAGTAACAAGCTCATCATCTTTTGATATGGCTATAGCTTTAACACCCATAGTATTTCTGCCTGTTTCTCTTACATCATTTTCATTAAATCTTATTCCTTTTCCATCCTTAGTTACAATGAATACATCTTTTGTTCCATCTGTCTTACTTACACCAATCAGCTCATCATCTTCAGCTATCTTTATTGCAACCAAGCCATTTTTTCTTAATGTATCAAATTCACTTAACTTTGTTTTCTTGATAATACCTTTTTTAGTAACAAACATTAGGTATTCATCATCATTAAATTCTCTTAAAGGAATTATAGCTCTTATTTTTTCATTTGTATCAATATTTATT
>JAQSYS010000099.1 GCA_029256005.1 Sedimentibacter sp. | reverse complement strand
GAGTCCGTTTACGAAAGTATTATTTATTCCTATTTTCTTAACCCAATTATTAATTTCATTGCCGCCTCCATGAACTATTATTAATTTATAGCCTGAAAGTTTAAGCTTGACAAGGTCATCCATAACGCTCTTTTTTATATCTTCATCAATCATGGCACTGCCACCATATTTTACAACCATAATTTTATCTTTCATTTACTTTTCCCCCTTGATCATTATGAACTGTATGCTGCATTGATTTTTACATAATCATAGGTTAAATCACAACCCCATGCTGTAGCTTTTTCATTGCCCATTTGAATATCAACTGTTATCATCACTTCTGCTGCTGACAATATGTCTTTAGCAAGCTCCTTGTTATAGAAAATTTCAACTCCATTTTCTATCAATTTAACTTTTCCAGCCACACTTTCAAAATATAAATCAACAATTTCAGGATTAAAGTTTGCTCCAGAATAACCCATTGCGCATATTATTCTTCCCCAATTTAAGTCATGTCCGAATAGTGCAATTTTTGTAAGATTAGATGTGATTATTGATTTACTCAGTTTCCTTGCTTGCTCTTTATCATTAGCATTTATAACATTAACCTCCAATAAAGAGGTTGCTCCTTCACCGTCCTCAGCAATTCTTTTTGAAAAATAGGTATTTATATAATTAAGGGCATCAAGAAATTTATAGTAATCATCATTCTTTTCAGTAATTTCAGGATTCTCTGCCATACCATTTGCAAGAAGTAGCACGGTGTCGTTGGTGGATGTGTCACCATCCACTGAAATCATGTTATAGGTATCCTTTACATCGGTGCTTAATGCCTCTTGCAATAACTCCTTTGAAATGGAAATGTCAGTTGCTATGAAGCTTAGCATGGTACACATATTTGGGTGAATCATTCCTGAACCCTTGCTCATACCTCCGATTACTACCTTTTTACCACCTAGTTCTAATTCCAGAGCCAGTTCCTTTTTTCTTGTATCAGTAGTAAGAATTGCTTCAGCAGCCATTGTTCCATCATTTAAAGAATTTCCCAGAATAGGAACAAGGTTTTCAATACCTGACAATATTTTATCCATGGGAAGTTGCTTCCCTATTAAACCTGTAGATGCCACAAGTACTGATTCTTGAGGTATATTTAAATTTAATGACACTGCTTCGGCCATTTCTTTGCAATATTCAATGCCAGTCCTGCCTGTGCATGCATTAGCTACTCCGCTATTAACGACAATGGCTTGTGCATAGGGAGATAATTTAACTATCTCCATGTCCCATTTTACGGGTGCTGCTTTTATTAGGTTAGTTGTAAAAGTTCCTGCAGCTTTGCAAGGTACTTTACTGTAAATTAAAGCCATGTCTTTTCTTTTTTTTCTGATTCCTGCAAATAGGCCCGCTGCATAAAAACCATTTGCTGCAGTAATTCCACCTTCTATTATTTTCATTATCAACTCTCCTTTGTAATTTATGGAAACATTGGAACCTGTAAAAGTCCGGTAGCTTCATCAATGTTAAACATTATATTCATATTTTGAACCGCCTGGCCGGCAGCTCCTTTTATTAAATTATCAATTGCGCCCATTATGACAATTCTGTTGGTTCTTGCATCTATTTTAAAATTTAAATCAATAAAGTTGCTTCCTTCAACCCACTTGGTTTGAGGAAATACATCCTTATTCAACACTCTGATGAATTTTTCAGCTGCATAGTATTTGTCATATGCTGATTTTATTTCTTCATATGAGAATTCCTTTTTCAAAGTAGCATAAGAAGTTGTTAAAATTCCTCTGTTCATTGGAATAAGGTGAGGAGTAAAATTAATTAAAACTTCACTGCCTGCAGAATAAGACAGCTGTTCTTCGATTTCGGGTGTATGCCTATGGCTGGTAACACCATATGCTTTAATATTTTCATTAACTTCACAAAATAGATTGTCTGTTTTTGCACTTCTGCCTGCCCCTGACATTCCAGATTTTGCATCTATAATAATGCTGTTTTTATCTATTAAACCTTCCTTTAGCAATGGATAAATAGAAAGTATTGTGCAGGTTGGATAACATCCAGGATTTGCAATGAGGTTTGAATTCCTAATCACACTTCGGTTGACCTCACTCAATCCGTATACTGCTGTTGCTAAAAACTGAGGATTATTGTGTTTCAGTTCATACCATTTTTCGTATATAGATACATCCTTCATTCGGAAATCAGCGCTTAGATCTATCACTTTTGCTTTCGATAATATTGCTTCATTTAAAAGTGATGAGCAAAAACCCTGCGGCGTTGCAGTGAAAATTACATCAACTTCATCAGCGAGAAGATCAATATTGTCATCGAGACATTTATCATTAACTATTTGAAAGTAATTCTGATAAATATCACTAAAATTTTTATTAATGTAACTTCTTGACCCAAACCATTTTATTTCTGCATCTTTATGTCCAGTCAAGAGTCTTACTAGCTCCTGACCTGCATAACCAGTTGAACCGATAATTCCTACTTTAATCATTACAATGCTCCTTTATAAAATAAAAATAAATTATGAATGATTATATGACTTTTGTTTTAATTATGCAATAAAAAAATTAAATATTTTCATGGCAATATATGTAAAAAATTTGTTTTGTTTTATATTGTGTAAACACAAAAATTTCAATTGGATTAGAAAACAATGAGATGTGTAAAGATGGAAAATGCTTTAATTAGAATTTGATTACCTGAGTAATAAATATGCAGAATCTGCTTTACAAATAAAAAGCTCAGTCGATATAAACTGAGCAAAATATTGCAAATTATTAACAAAAAATATATTGTAAATTTATAATATTTGTAGATATAATGGGCATGTAAAGATTCCCCCTCTATTTATTATATTTGTGTGCTTGAACTAGGATAACCTAGTTCTTTTTTTATTGTGAGTACCATAATCACAATTATTTACTTTTCATTTGCATCGACATCTTTCTTACGTTCTTCAACTTCAAAATCATTCGGAATATAAACATTGCCAGGGTTTGTTTCTTGTGTATTGCGCATTTTCAGTCTGTTAACCAACTTATCAATAATTATCATAATTTCTCTCCTGTATTTAATTAGTTTATTCTTATTATTGTAATTTTTATTATTGTTATTACATCCTTTATTAAACACATTTTCCATCTTTCACTAAAATTATAATATTTATTAACTTATTTAACTAAATTGAATAACATAAAGTAATGTTAAATAACGTTAATGTCTGACGGAGGTAGGGAATGGAATATATATGTGAATTGAAAAATATCTCTAAAAGATTTCATACAATACACAATGAAACAAAAGCTTTAGATGATCTTTCTATGAATGTTAAGAAAGGAGAGATTGTATCAATTGTTGGTCCATCAGGTTCAGGAAAGTCTACAGTACTTAATTTGATTGCAGGACTGGAGAAGCCCTCCGAAGGTGAGGTAATAGTAAATACCAACAACATTGGTTTTATGTTTCAAAAAGATCAGTTGTATGAATGGAGAAATATTTTCAAAAACTGTCTTTTAGGATTAGAGGTAAAAAATATGGATAATGATGAAAACAGAAAAAAGGTTACAGAAATGCTTGAGAAATATGGATTGTACAATTTTAGAAATCATTATCCAAGTCAACTGTCAGGTGGTATGAGACAACGTGCTGCTTTAGTACGTACATTAGCTGTGGAACCGGATTTGCTTTTATTAGATGAACCGTTTTCAGCTCTGGATTATCAAACTAGGCTGTCTGTTGGGAATGAAGTAGGTCAGATTTTAAGAAGAGAAAAAATAACCACAATATTAGTAACTCATGATATTCCTGAAGCTGTCAGCATTTCAGATAGAGTAATTGTATTTACTGAAAGGCCAGCTAAAGTCAAAAAGATATATGAAATTAACTTTAATGAATGCCAAGGTGAAAGGACACCAATGAAATGCAGAAACACTTTGGAATTTGGAGAGTATTTCAGACAAATATGGAGGGATTTGGATGTGGAGGAAGAATAATAAAAATGAGACCAGTGTGCCAGTGAGTATATCTAAGGAACATCAAGAATACTTAAAGTCAATTAAAAGAGAAAAAAGCTTTATTAGAATAATGCAAATATTTATATTTGTTATTTTTATTGTTCTCTGGGAATGGGCTGCAAAAAATAATCATGTAGATAGGTTTTTAACCAGCATGCCAAGTGCAATCTTCAACCTTATACTAAAGTTTGTGGAAGACGGAAGCTTGTTTAAGCATTTATATGTCTCTACTACTGAAACAATAGCAGGCTTTTTTGCCGGTACAATTGTAGGATTGTTAGTAGCAATTTTGCTTTGGTGGTTTGAAAAATTGGCTAAAATTACAGACCCTTACATTGTGATTCTAAACAGTCTACCTAAGACGGCACTTGCTCCTATAATTATTTTGTGGGCAGGTATGGGTTTTTCCGGTATTGTCGTAACTGCAGCATCGATATCTGTAGTGGTTACAATTATGACTCTCTATACAGGTTTTATAAATGTTGAAAGTGATAAAATAGTTCTTTTAAAAACTATGGGGGCAAATAAATATCAAATATTAATGAAGGTTATTATTCCTGCAAATATCCCGAGCATCATGAGTGTTATTAGGGTGAATATAGGATTATCATGGATAGGCGTAATTGTAGGTGAATTTCTTGTTTCCAAGGCTGGTATTGGATATCTGATACTGTACGGAAGCCAGACCTTTAAGTTGGATCTTGTTATGATGGGAGTTTTTGTATTAGGACTTATTGCTGCGATTATGTATTTTTTAGCTGCGTGGTTGGAGAAAAGAGTAATAAAGTATTGAAAAACCGTTTTCATTGTAGTATAATGTATCATTAATAACTTGTTTATAAAATAGCAATAAACTATGGAGGATGAATATGGAATTAGGAGATAAAATTAGGTCGTTGAGATTGAAACAAAAGATCAGCATAGAACAGCTTTCTGTAAAAACCGGCTTAAGTAAGGGCTTGATAAGCCAGATTGAAAGAGATATCACTGGTCCTTCTGTAGCATCCTTATGGAAGATTTCAAAGGCATTAAATGTTACAATGAATTATTTTTTTGATGAATATGATGATTTTAACCAAGTAGTGAGAAAAGATGAAAGAAAGAAAATATTAATGAAAAATGGAGACAGAATATATGAATTATTATGTCCCAATTTAAAAAATCAATTAGAAATGTTATGGATTGAAATAGAACCTCAAGATTCATACTCTGAAGAATTAATAAGCCATGAAGGAGAAGAATGTGGAGTTGTTCTTAAAGGCAATTTAAGAATACTTTCTGGTGAAAACATATATGATTTAAACGAAGGTGATAGTATTTATCTTGACAGTACTATTCCGCATAGGTATGTTAATTTGGGAAAAGAGATCTCAGTTTCTGTTTGGGCGATGACACCACCAAGTTTTTGAAATTTTAAAGGTTAACAGCTTTATTATAATATAAATGTCAATTTGCAATAACATTGACATTTATTTTTTATTGTGATATGTTTAATAAGGTTCATTTTATTGAAATAAATTCACGAATATGCAAACGTAATTATTTAGATAAACCTTCTTTAGGTTTGATTATGTGCTTGTTGTAAGGAGAAGTAATTGATGATTTTTGACGGACACTCTGACATTTGGACTGATGTAACTATTCGTACCTTAAATGGTGAAAGTGATATAATAAGAAAATATCATTTAAATAAATTAATACAAGGAAAAATTTCCGGAAGTATATTTGTTATATGGATAGACCCTCCATATACTGAAGAACCATACAAGAGATCAATGCAGATTGTAGATTCGATAAAAAAAGAATTTGAATATTGCAAAGATTCAATAGTTTTGGCAAAGTCTTTCGATGATGTAGAAAAGGCATTAATGGAAAATAAAATATATGTTTTTATTGGATTAGAAGGACTAAGCAGCATTGGAGAAAATTTAGAATTAATTGATTTTTATCATCACTTTGGAGCAAGACATGCAAGTTTAACATGGAATGAGGAAAATTCTCTTGCGACAGGTGCAAAAGGAAACCCTAATAGAGGTTTAACTAAAATTGGGAAAAAAGCAGTCAGAAAAATAAATCAAAATAATATGATTTTAGATGTATCCCATTTAAATGAAAAATCTTTTTTTGATGTAACTTTTGAGACTGATAAACCAATAATTGCTTCACATTCTAATTGCAGAACTTTGTGTGACGTTCCTAGAAATTTAACAGATGAACAATTGAGAAAAATTTCTGGGCTTAATGGATTAGTTGGTATAAACTCATTTAATGAATTTGTACATAAGGACTTGGAAAAGCAAACAATAAAAATGCTTGTAAATCATGTTGCACATGCGGCTGATGTAATGGGTGTTGATCATGTGGGGATTGGAATGGATTATTGTGATTTCTTAGATGAGGATTCTATGAACGGCTTCAGCTCTCAACAAACTTCTTATACCAAGGGTCTTGAAGATGCATCAAAAACTTATAATATAATTATTGAATTAAAAAAGGCTGGATTTTCAAGAGATGAAATTGAAAAGATTGCATATAAGAATTTCCATAGGATAATAAAAGATATAACAAGGTAAAAATGTCTTTAGAGATATTTTTACCTTGTTTATATATTTTTTAGTG
>JAQSYS010000098.1 GCA_029256005.1 Sedimentibacter sp. | reverse complement strand
AGAGTGTTTGATACAAGTGATGCTTCAGAGCTTTTTCTTTCTTTCGCGAAAACAAAGAATGCTATTGTAAGTACTACTACGGCTACTCCAATGAATGTATATAATGCTTGCCATCCACCAATAGCCATCATTATTTTAACTGCAAAATAATTCGCTGTAATTTGACCCATTGGACTTGCAGCAGTAAGGAATCCATTTGCCAGTGCAAGTTCATCCGAATCAAACCACAATGTAATAATTTTGGTTGTAGCAGGCATATAAAATGCACTGGCTGCACCAAACAGGAACATTAAAGTGAAGAAAAATGTGAATCCTTTAGCCTGTCCTCTTAGAAAAATTAGAGCCGCACATATAAGAACTGATGAGCCTAAAACTTTTTTAACGCTGAACTTATCCATCATAATTCCTGCAACAAATACGAACCAAATCATACCTGTCGACATTGCTGTAGCCACTGCTGTACGTTGTGTAGCTTCCCAACCCATATCGGTAGTAATTGTACCAAGCAAGATATTAAATGATTGATTACAAAAACCGAGAATCAGAAAGTAAAACAAGCAAACAAATAGTAACATGACCCATCTAAAAGAACTTTTTCCTTTTGATTGTAATGTTGTAGACATAAATTATTTCCTCCATTATTAAATAATTTTTATTTATAGGTTAAACCTATTTTTTTAGTTTACTTGCTACTGATTACTAATATTTTTAATCTGCTATAGGTGCTATAGCTGCACCCAACGCAATTGACATATACTTACTTCTGGTAGATGTAGATCTTGATGTCAATACAATTGGGGCAGTAGCTCCAAGCACTAAGCCAGCAACTGTAGATTGACCAAATATTTTTAGTGTCTTTACTGCTATGTTTCCAACTAGTAAATTAGGCATTAATAAAATGTCTGGATCACCTACAACCGGGCTGGTAAATCCTTTTATATCTCCTGCATCCTTATCAAATGCAATGTCCATTGAAATCGGACCTTCCACGATGCAATTTTTTATTTTACCATTTTGATTAAATTTTTTTAATTCATCCGCATCAATAGTTTCCTGCATTTTTGGATTAACGACCTCAACTGCAGTCAACGCTGCAACCTTAGGCACATCACATCCTAGACTCATCATTGCTTCTACAGCATTCTCCAAAATAGCTTTTTTCTGACTTAAATCAGGATTTGGAATAATAGCTGAATCAGTCACTGCGAATATCTTGTGATATGCTGGGGCCTGAACAAACAACACATGAGAAAGCAATTCTCCTTTCATTATGCCTGTGTCCTTATTTAATACGGACTTTATCAAAGTTGCAGTTTGAACGTTTCCTTTCATTAATACATCAGCTTTATTTTCACGAACTAGTTGAACTGCTATATCAACAGGATTTTCTGGACTATGAATAATCTCATATTCTGAACAATCTTCACCTAAATCTATGAGAATTTGGCTAATTCGTTCAGAATCTCCTACCAAGATAGCTGAAATTAAGCCTTCTTTTCTTGCTAAGCTGACAGCTTCTAAAGTATGATTTTCTTCAGCACCTGCAACTACCATTCTCTTTTTGTCAGAGCATTTTTGCATATTACTAACTATTTCATCAAGAGATTTATAAATCATTGTTTAACCCTCTTTCTATTGATAATATTAAGCCCAAATCTCTTCTGCTGTTGGATTAGGAGCATCCTTTATAATAAAAGAAATTCGTGTTTTATTCATCAAATGTTTATATGTTAGATTTTCAGAAATACTATTATTTCCCCATGAACCACATCCAATAGAAATTGTAGGATCAAGACCATTAGAGAATGTGTTGCCTGCAACATTACTGTTAGCTTGACATACCATAAACCTAGCAACGGGTATTTGACTTCCTGCTAATTGAATATTCTCGTTATTATTTGAATAAATACCAGATGAGTGGCCAGCACCTTCCATCAATAGATTAGTTTTTGCAATATTAATTGCATCCTCGAAATCGTCATAAACAAAGCAACGGATAAATGGACACATTATTTCACGGCAAAGTACTTCATCTTTACCATACTTGTCTAATTTAGTCATTAATAATTTTGTTCCTTCTGGCACTGAAACATTTGCATATTTTGCAACTTCTGCTGCTGGATGTCCAACTATATCTACATTTATTGGACCATTGAACCCTTTCATAAAAATTGCTTCACGCAATTTTTGAATATCTGCTGGCTCAGTAACCATGTATGCGCCTTTTTCTTCAAACATTTTTATAATTTCATCAGCTTTTTCTCTAGGAAGAATAAGTGATTGTTCACCTGTACAAGGCATACCATTATCATACAACCGGCTTCCCATTACCTGTGCAACCATAAGTGGATAATTATCATAATCTCTATCTGCTATTATCTGAACATTTCCAGGTCCTACTCCATAAGAAGGTTTTCCACTTGAATAAGCAGACTTAACCATTGCACTGCCACCTGTTGCTACTATAACATCAACCTTGCGCATAAGTTCATCTGTTAATTCTAATGAAGGTTCTTCAATAGATTGAATCAAATTTTCTGGTCCACCTAATGATATAATCGCTTCGTTCATCAAAGTTACTGCATGTGCTGTACAATTTTTTGCCTTAGGATGAGGAGAAACAATAACTGCATTACGGCACTTTAATGCGTGCATAGCATTTCCTACAGCTGTTGTTGTTGGGTTAGTCGAAGGTGTTAAACATGCGATTACACCAACCGGCTTAGCATATGTATAAATTCCATTAACCTCGTCTACTTCTATTAATCCAACAGAAGGTTTATCTTTTAAAAATGCCCAATGACTTGTTGTAACTTTATCATGTTTAGCAACTTTTCCAGCTAATACTCCTAGACCAGTTTCATCTACAGCTTCTTGTGAAAGAAGATCTCTGTTGTCATAAATAATTTTGCCAATTGCCTTAACTAATGCATCAGTTTGTTCCTGGTTGTAATCTTCAAGGAAGTTCTGTGCTTCCTTTGCATTTTCGATTAAATTATCAATATAAGTTTTGTTTTCCATAATGGAATACCTCCTAAATATTTTTTATTAATATATTGTTGCATTTAGCATGCTAGTGAGATCAGATTATTTAAATAATTATAGGTTCTTCTTCTTTTGTCAAAACACGAAAAGTTCCAAATGCAAGAGCTTCGGCCTCATATTCGCCCGGAACAACTTTAATATTGCCCATATTCTCAACATATTTTCTAATTTCAGCTATTAGTCGTTTAGAGTTAGCCATACCACCCGTAAATATAATTGCATCTACTTGACAACATAAAGAAGCATAACAACTACCGATTTCCTTCGCTACTTGATAAGCCAATGCATTAAAAATAAGCTCTGCATGAGTGTCTCCGCTATCAATGCGTTTTTCAACTTCGCGCATGTCATCAGTTCCTAAATGAGCAAGAACTCCACCCTTATTTTTAATTATTCGAATAATTTCATCTTTTGAATATTTGTTAGAAAAACAAAATTCAACAAGAGGAACTACAGGCAATGATCCCGTGCGATTCGGTGAAAATGCTCCTCCGCCTGATATACAATCATTAACCTCTGTCACACTGCCCATGTTATGTGCACCAACTGATATACCCCCACCCATATGAGCAACAATAAACTTGCATTCCTGATACTTTTTACCCCATTCCTCTGCTACTCTATGTGCCACTGCCTTACTATTAAGAGCATGGAATACGCTTTCTCTGATAAAAAAAGGATGTCCGGATATTTTAGCAATATCGGATAACTCATTAACACAAGGTGGATCAGTTATAAATATTGGTATGTCAATTTTTTCAGTTTCACTCATACTTAAAGCAATTGGTAATGAGAGTCTAGAAGCATGAGGAGTTATTTTATCAGGATTATGCTGACTAAAAATTTCATTTCTTATTGTATCAGTAACTAAATATGTCCCACCCTTATTACATCCCTTAATGTTACAACCACGTACAGCAAAAGCATCAATGTCTTTTAAGCTAAATCCAACTTTGTTCATCCAACTTAGAATACCGTTTTTTCTTAATTCCACTTGTTGCCATGTTAGTGGATTTTGTGTCAATGTTTCTGTAGAATGAGCTATAGACTGTTCAGCAATACATTTTCTGTCCTCAAAAATTGCTGACTTTGTAGAAGTTGATCCTGGATTTATAACCAATATTCTATACATTTTACATTCCTCTCCATACAATTTTGTTCACATGAATTCGTTTTCTTAATATTCGAACTCTGTTTTTTTGAAACTATAAAGCAAAAGAAACCAAAATGCATGATGCACCATACATTCATAAAAGTATTATGTACTACATACTACATAGTATGTAGTTATTGTAGCACTTACTTTTTGGAAATGCAATATATATTTTATAAATATTTTTAATACTTCTTATTTTAAAAAAAACTCCCTTATTAAGGGAGTTTAACCACCAGATAAGATTCTTAAGATTTTTAAGTTTGTTCCGTCTGAAACTTTTTTATCTATTTGATTATATTGAATAATTGATTTATCTTGCATAATTATAGTCATATAATCAATCATTTCCCCAGCTTCTTTGATAGCATCTGCAATAGTCATACCCTCATAAAATTTAATAATTTTATCATTTACAACAATCATCAGAAATCAAATAAAACTTCTAATTCGTAATCAATTATGTCAAATTTTGAACCTGTCGCAGATGATTTTTCCTTGTAGAAAAATTCAGGCAATCTGTCTTCTTCTGCCTTTATTCCTGCCATTTTGTTATATGCTCTTTCTGTCAAAAGAGTCTTAACTCCTAACATTGATATTCTACCGAAATCCGGAGTTCCGCCGTACAATGTTGCCATTAGTTCTCCCAACAGATAGAGATCGTTTGCAGCATTAGCAAATGCAAATAAGCACATTATGCTATCTGAAAAACACATTGCAACCTGAAGCTTAGTTGACGCATAAGCCTGAGCACTTCTACCGCAGTCATCAAATGCCCTGCCCATTGTTAAACCTGCAGTATGGTCAGCTCCCATAGGACTTGTTGCATAAGTAATACCTGTTCCTTTTGTGTTTCTAGGATCATAACCTGGCAAAGACTGATGTTTAACTACAGGTATACGCTTGCATCCAAGATATTTTCCTACTGCTTCACAACCGTCTCCCATTATACGGCCAAATTCTGTCCCCTCTTCCATTTCCTTTAACAATGAAAGTGCCGCCTGTGTATCCCCCCATTTTATCCTACCTGTTTCCATGCACATAGCAACAGCATTTCCAGCTTCAATTGTATCAACGCCAATATTATCGCATATACGATCCATTTGAGCTACTGCATCTAAGTCAGATATATGGCAGTTTGGACCCATGATTGCAAGAGTTTCATATTCAAAACCTGAGGTCAGATATTTTCCATCCTTGTCATTATAACAGTTTGAGCATTGAACAACACAACCTGGTTGACATGGTACTTTGTTCCGCCCACCTCTGGTTTCCAAATTATTCATAAATTTGCCTGCACCAACCTCTTTATATTCAGGGAACAGTCTTCCGGAAAAATTATCAACAGGTAATACACCATTATTTGCAGTTACCTCTATTGTGGATATTGTTCCTATGTTATGGAAAGGGTCTTTTTTTGCACCTGCAGCAACTATTTTATTAAAACTACTCACCAATTCATCAAACTTTTGCTTATCTGCATATTCAACCTGATATCTTTCAACTGGATTTTCTATTACAACAGCCTTTAATCCTTTACTTCCCATGAGTGCACCTAATCCTCCCCTAGCTGCTGCACGACTTGGATGATTTGAATTAAACTCAGTAATTTGTAACGAAGCACTTTTATATAATCTCTCACCAGCTGCACCTATAGATATGGTAGCTACCTTATCCCCATACATTTCATGCATCTTTTCTACAAAATCATAATTATTTAGACCTTTATATTCTGAAGCATCTTCTAATGATGCATTTCCTTGTGCGTCAATGTGCAACAACCACAAGCCCTCTTCTTCAGGTAAATCCTTTACTGTTATTAATTTAATACCATGACCTGCTAATTGGTATGCTGCAGATCCTCCGGAATTACTTTCCTTTATTCCTCCTGTCAAAGGACTTTTACCTCCAACGGATAGACGGTGAGCAGTTGTCAGTCTCGTTCCAGCAAAAATAGACGTGCATATTATTAATTGATTATCCTTCCCTAATGGCTCACATGTTGGAGGAACATTTTTCATCATATATTGAGCTATTAAAGACCTTCCACCTAATTCTTCATACTCCTTATCATATGGTTCTTTCGTAACCGACAAATTTTTCATATCCAATAATAATTTTGACCACATATTATACCTCCTAAGCTTCATAAGCTGATTTTAACATTTCAGCCACCTTTGTTGCAGTAATTCTATATGGAATCAATGCAAATCCAGTGTCTTGAGTAATCAGTGGTGCAATCCTTAAAGCATCCTCTAGTTGAATACCTAGTTCCTTTAAATTTGGAATACCAACTGATTTAATCAAAGAACGTAAAGCATTCTTTGCAACAGTCCCTATGTCTTCAGGTGTTGCATCCTCTTTGATTTCAGCCCCTAGGCACTCACAGATCATCTCAACTTTTTTCCACTCAGTCTTAGCTGCATATTCAACAACTTCAGGTAATGCAATAGCACATCC
>JAQSYS010000097.1 GCA_029256005.1 Sedimentibacter sp. | reverse complement strand
TGTAAACCTTGCAGCATTTATTATAGCTACTTCTTTAGGAGCGAGTAAAAAAATAGGGAGATTAAAAACAAAATGAAAATATTGTGTTTAATTTTTATAATGATGATGTTAATAACAGGTTGTTCTGCTGAAAATAAAGTAGTGGAAGCAAAACAAGAAAACAACGAACAAAACATTGAAGTCATCACTGATAATTCTAAAACTCCTGTAGAACAAATAATGGATAATGCATTGACAGATTCTATTAAAAATGCTGACGGAGATGAAATTGTTTTAAAGGATAAGCTGTTTATCGCCCAGTGCAATGACATTTATTTAAATCCTGATGAATACATGGGTAAAACAATAAGGTGGGAAGGTATTTATACAGAAGCCACAAATCCTGAGACAAATCAAACATTTAAATTCGTAATACGTTATGGTCCAGGATGTTGCGGAAATGACGGAACGGCAGGATTTGAAATCTTGTATGATGGTGAACCACCAAAAATTAATGATTGGGTTGAAGCTTCAGGTAAAATTGAAATGATAGAGGAAAACGGAGAAGAATTTGTTGCTATACGTCTATCGGAACTCAAAGTGTTAGACGTTCGTGGGCAGGAATTCGTATCAAATTAATAGATAGATTAAAAGAGACATGTCTTAAATGCACATGTCTCTTAACTATTTAAGGCGGTTTTCAACTAGTATTTTTATATTGAACAAAAAGTTGTAAAATGATATAATACGAAAGATATTAAAATGTTTATAACAGAAAGTTGGAGGAACATGAGCAAAATTAATATTGAAACAATAAATACAGAAAATACCAAGCTGTCAAGCGAAAGAATAATTGAACTGAGAAATATCAATGAACAATACTTTATCATGAATGGCAAAAGAAAGCTTTATCACATTTTAACCTATGGTTGCCAGATGAATGAACATGATTCAGAAAAAATAGGCGGTATGCTTACTTCAATTGGTTATGAAGAAACAGATGATAGTCAAAATGCTGATTTAGTTATTTTCAATACATGCCTTATAAGAGAAAATGCAGAGCTTAAAGTTTACGGGAAACTTGGCGAGGTTAAGGGTTTAAAAAGACACAAGCCTGATATGATTGTTGCCGTATGCGGATGCATGATGCAAAAGGAAGAATTGAGACAAAAGCTGTTAAAGCAGTTTAAATTTGTTGATATAATATTTGGAACTAATACTATACAAGAGCTTCCAGGATTAATCTATGATGTGGAAGTTAATAAGAAAAAAAGTGTTGACATTATTGACAATACTGAACTAATTTATGAAAATATGCCTAAATCAAGAAAGTTTAAATATAAAGCTTTGGTTAATATTACTTATGGTTGCAATAATTTTTGCACTTACTGCGTGGTTCCATATGTTAGAGGAAGGGAAAAAAGCAGAACTCCTGAAGAAATAATAAATGAGGTAAGAGCTCTAGCTTTCGATGGATGCAAAGAAATCACCTTATTAGGACAAAATGTTAATTCATATGGCAGTAACCTCGAAAATCCGTTTACATTTGCAGAATTACTATATGAATTAAATAAAATCGACGGAATTGAAAGAATTCGTTTCATGACTTCTCATCCTAAGGACTTGACTGATGATTTAATCAAAGCAATCAAGGAATGTAATAAAGTATGCAACCACGTACATCTTCCGATACAGGCAGGTAGTGATGATGTATTAAGAAGAATGAACCGTAAATATACAAAAGACCATTATTTAAACCTTGTAGAAAAATTAAAGAAAGAAATACCTGATATTGCATTGACAACAGATATTATTGTAGGCTTCCCAGGAGAAACTGAAGAGGACTTTCTGGAAACAATTGATGTCGTTAAGAAGGTTCAATATGATTCTGCATTTACCTTCCTTTACTCTGTAAGAGAAGGAACAAAAGCTGCTGAAATGGAAGATCAAATACCTGATGACGTTAAACATGAACGATTTAACAGATTGTTAGATGTTTTGTATCCTATTGTTTTGGATAGAAATTCTCAATGCATTGGAAATGTTTATTCTGTACTGGTTGAATCGGTTAACAATACTAGTGAAAATTCTTTAACTGGTAGAAGCGAGCATTTCAGACTTGTTCATTTCAAAGGAAACGAGGAATTATTAGGTCAAATTGTCAATGTAAAGATAACTAACGTTAAAACTTTCCATATGGAAGGCGAAATAGTGGAGCAATAGGAAGGTGAGATAATGGCAAAATATACACCTATGATGGAACAATATATGGGCATCAAAGAACAATACCAGGACTGCATACTGTTGTACAGGCTTGGAGATTTTTATGAGATGTTTTTTGATGATGCATTAACTGCATCAAAGGTTTTGGAAATTGCTTTAACTGGCCGAGATTGTGGACAGGAAGAAAGAGCACCAATGTGTGGCGTTCCTCATCATGCAGTTGAAAGCTACATTCCTAAGCTCATAGCAAGCGGCTTCAAGGTAGCTATATGCGAACAGCTAGAAGATCCATCAGAGGCGAAAGGTATAGTAAGACGTGATGTTGTAAGAATTATAACACCGGGCACAATAATTGATCAAAATATGCTTGATGAAAAAAGCAACAATTATTTGTGCTGTACATACATAGATAAGGGCTTCGGGATGTGTTATGCTGATATTTCTACCGGAGATTTATATGTAACAGAAAATATATCTATAAATGATTTTGATATTAATAATTCAAAAAAATTTGAATTATTAAAGGAAGAAATTTATAAAATCAATCCTTCCGAAATCATAACAAATAAATTAACTAATATTGATTTAATTGATTCCATGATGAGCTGCACCGAAATATTGAGTTACAATGAATACAAGGCAATAATACTAAAACATTTCAACGTTGTTTCATTAGATTCCTTTGGTCTATCTGACAACAATTATGCTGTTATGTCTTTGGGGATGCTTATCAATTACTTGTATCGCACTCAAAAAACATCTTTAGAACAATTAAACAAACTTCATTTTTACAATGTAGGAGAGTACTTATATTTAGATTCAAGCACACGTAAAAACCTCGAGCTTATAGAAACAGTCAGAGGAAAAAAAGGACAAGGCACACTTTACAACGTACTCGACTATACAAATACCGCTATGGGCAGTAGACAACTAAAAAAGTGGATTGAAGAACCTCTTAAAAACATAGCATTTATAAACAACCGCTTGGAAGCTGTTGATGAACTTTACAACAATATCATGGCATCAAATAACATAAAGGAATATTTAAAAACAGTTTATGACATAGAACGGCTCATAAGCAGGATAGTATTTGGCAACTGCAATGGTAGAGATATGAATGCATTAAAACAGTCATTATCTAATCTGCCTGATTTAAAATCTGAAATATCAGTTTTAAAATCCAAGATGTTTATTGATATATATGAAAGCTTTGATACTTTAGATGATGTTTATGATCTAATTGATAAATCTATAGTTGAAGATCCTCCTATTTCAGTTAAAGAAGGAGGAATCATTAAACATGGTTACAATGATGAACTTGATGAAATAAAGGAAATAACAGTAAACGGCAAAAACTGGATTTCTGAGCTTCAAAATAAGGAAAGAGAAGCATCAAGAATAAAAAATTTAAAAATAGGCTATACGAAGGTGTTTGGCTATTATCTTGAAGTAACAAAATCATATATGAACCAGGTACCTGAATATTATATAAGAAAACAAACTCTAGCGAACTGTGAAAGATATGTGACTCCTGAACTAAAGGAAATGGAAGCAAAAATATTAAATGCAGATGAGCAGATGATGAAACTTGAATATGAATTGTTCCTTCAAATCAGACAAAATATAAAGGATCAAGTTGTAAGAATTCAGGACACTGCCTACTCAATTGCTGTTATTGACACGCTAAATTCATTGGCAATAGCAGCGGTCAAAAACAACTATATAAGACCAGAAATGAATAACACTGGATTCATTAAAATTACGGACGGCAGACATCCTGTAATTGAAAAAATAATGAAGAGTGAAATGTTTGTTCCTAACGACACGTTCATAGACAACAAGGAATTCAGAATGTCAATAATAACAGGTCCTAACATGGCAGGAAAGTCAACCTATATGAGACAGGTTGCATTAATTGCACTGCTATCTCACATAGGAAGTTTTGTACCTGCAAAAAAAGCTGAAATCTGTATATTAGATAAAATATTCACCCGTGTAGGTGCTTCTGATGACTTGTCTCAAGGACAGAGCACATTTATGGTTGAAATGAGTGAGGTATCAAACATATTAAACAATGCAACAGATAACAGCCTATTGATTTTGGATGAAATAGGAAGAGGCACAAGCACCTATGACGGTTTGAGCATTGCCTGGAGTGTTGTTGAATATATAACTAAAAAAATCAAGGCAAAGACGTTGTTTGCAACACACTATCATGAGCTCTCTGAGCTTGAAAGCAAACTAAAAAGTGTTAAAAATTATAGAATCTTGATTAAAGAAACTGATGATAAAATAATTTTCTTAAGAAAAATAGCAGAAGGCAGCGTGGACAGAAGCTATGGAATACAGGTTGCAAACTTGGCAGGACTTCCTGATGAGGTTGTAGTTAGAGCAAAGGAAATATTAAAGCAGCTTGATGATAGCGATATAAACAAACCATTTGCTAAAAGAAAAAAAGACAGAGTAACCGATGAATTTCAGGTATCAATGTTTCAGGCAGATCCATTGGAAAAAAGCAAGAGCAAGGAACACAAGGAATTGACAGAAACCATAAAAAATATTGATATTAACAACATTACACCTGTTAAAGCATTTACTTTGCTTAATGAACTCATAGAAAAAGCTAGACACATTTAAGAGGGTACGTATGGCTAAAATACATTTGTTGGATAATGAAACTATTAATAAAATAGCTGCTGGAGAGGTAATTGAAAGCCCTAAATCCATTGTTAAGGAATTAGTTGAAAACTCAATAGATGCAGGAGCCGATGAAATAATCATAGAAATTAAAAACGGAGGAAAAAGCTTAATCCGTATTACGGACAATGGCAAGGGGATTGAAAAGGATCAGGTTGAGGATGCATTCATGAGACATTGCACCAGCAAAATAGTATCCTCTGACGATTTGAATTCTCTTCACACTCTTGGATTCAGAGGCGAAGCACTTGCCAGCATAGCGGCAGTTGCTCATGTTGAAATGATAACAAGGACAGCTGAAGATTCTTCTGGCACAATAATTTCAATAGAAGGCGGCAATATTGTATCAAAGGAAGCAATTGGATGTCCTGTTGGAACAACCATAGCAGTTACAGAGCTTTTTTACAATGTTCCGGCCAGAAAAAAGTTCATGAAAAGTGATGCTTCTGAGAGCGGAAATATCAACGAAATAGTCGTTTCTTTAGCACTAAGCAAAGAAAACATTTCATTTAAGTATATTAACAACGGCAATATAGCCTTTAGAACACCAAAAACCAATAACCTCTTAAATACAATTTCAAGCTTGTATGAAAAGGATTTATATAATTCGCTACTAAAGGTACAATATGAAACTAACAATATAATTATTACCGGCTTTACGACAAACCTTAATTATTATAGAGGGAACCGAAAGCAACAGATAGTATTTGTCAACAATAGACTAATAAAACATAAACGAATGAATTATTTCATTGAAGCGGCTTACAACACGCTTCTTCCAAAAAATAAATATCCAGCATGTTTTTTAAAAATTGAAATTGATCCTTCATTGGTTGATGTCAACGTACATCCTGCTAAAACAGAAGTTAGGTTTCAAAATGAGGATATTACATTAAATGAAATAAAAAGGGCAATTTTTTCGGCTCTTCACTCTAATAACATAATTAAAGAAATTAAAAAAGAAACAATTGTTCATGATTATTCAGAAAATAAAACAAATAAAAGCGAGTCCATATTTGAGAAGCTAAATAATTATGATTCACTAAAAGGTTCAGAGTATATATTGGAAAATCCCATAAATGAGAATTTCAACAATATAAAATTTACTGAAATCAATATAAGCAACAACAATAAGAACTTATTTGAAGAAGCAATAGAAAAAGCTGCTGAAGAAGAAAAAATAATTAGAGAATTTGAAAAGCAAGTTGAAAATCATGCTACTTTAACCAATGAAAAGGTTGAAAACTATGAACCAATACAGCAAAGCTTTATTGAAATAGAAAAAGATGAACGAAAACTTCCCGAACTTTCAATTATTGGAATACTGATGGATACTTATATTATCTGTGAGAATTATGAAAAAACTGAAATGTATATGATAGATCAGCATGCAGCTCATGAAAGAATAAATTACGAAAAATTTTTAAATCAATATAATATAAGAAAAATCATTAAGCAAGAGTTATTAATTCCAGAAGTAATCAATTTATCATATGAAGATTATTACTCTGCGATAAATAATAAAGAAATATTTGAAAACTTAGGCTTTGAACTTGAAAACTTTGGAATAAATGCTATACTTATAAATAATGTACCTTCTATATTCATGGAATCAAATATAAAGGAAATCTTTTATACCATTCTTGATTCCTTGAAAAATGTTAGGAATTGTTAAATGACCTTGGAAGTTGCGAAAATCCTAACACTTGTCCTCACGGACGACCAATAATAATAAAAATGAGCAAGTATGAAATTGAAAAAATGTTTGAAAGAATACAAAATTAACGAAGGAAATTAAATAAATGGGTAATAAAATAATAGTAATTGTAGGTCCAACTGCAGTGGGAAAGACATATGTATCAGTTGAACTAGCAAAAAAACTTCATACAGAAATAATTTCAGCTGATTCAATGCAGATTTATAGGGAAATGGACATTGGTACTGCCAAGATTTCTAATGATGAAATGCAAGAAATTTCTCATCACATGATTGATATTGTAAACCCAAACGAAAATTATTCCGTTTCAGAATTTAAAGAAGATGCTGAAAAAGAAATTGATAGACTTCTTAATAATAATCATATTCCCATAATTGTAGGGGGAAGTGGTTTGTATGTTAATTCTCTCATATATGATTTAGATTTTGGAAAAGCTAAATCCAGCGAAAAATTAAGAGATTACTATAATTATTATCACAAAGAACATGGTGAAGATGCTCTTTATGAGAAATTAATAAAAATAGACCCAGCATCAGCTGAAAAAATTCATAAAAAGAACATTAAGAGAGTAATTCGTGCATTAGAGGTCTATGATATAACCGGAGTCAAATTTTCCGAGCTAAATACAGACATAAGAAAGCCCAGTGATAAATACGAATGTATTTTAGTAGGACTTTCCATGGACAGAAAGATTCTTTATGATAGAATAAATCAACGTGTAGATAAAATGATTTCAGAAGGGTTGATTAAAGAGGTAAAAGATTTGTTGGATAAAGGCTACAACAAGAATTTGATCTCTATGAAAGCAATCGGCTATAAGGAAATAATTGAATATCTTGAAGGCAATGTCAATCTAGATGAAGCTGTAAGTATACTCAAACAAAATACAAGAAGATTTGCAAAAAGACAGTATACATGGTTTCTAAGAGATGAAAATGTAAAGTGGTTTGATGTTGATGACATAAAAAATATTGATTTGACTGTAGAAGATATAGACAAGTATATAAAATCACTCATATAAGGAGGAGATGTCATGAATAACATTAATTTACAAGATTCATTTTTAAACACTGTAAGAAGAGAAAAAATAACTATAACAATATTTTTAAATAATGGATACAAGCTTACAGGAACAGTTATTGGCTTTGACAATTATGTTGTATTTATTGAAACTGAAAGAGGTCAGCAACTGGTTTACAAACATGCTATTACATCAATACTGCCACTTAAGCAGGTTAGATTGTTCAGCAATGAAAATATAGAGGAGTAATAAATGTCAACAGAAAATATATTATGTAAACAGTTTGGCATCAGCGAAACTGTTTTTAACTATGTAACGAAAATTGAAAAAGAAATAAAAGAAAAATATTTCGAGGATATCGATAAAACAAGAGAATTTAATCAATATAAGGTTATCAGTGCCATGCAAGAGCATAGGTTGGATTACACAAACTTTTACTGGAACACCGGTTATGGATACGATGACCCAGGAAGAGAAAAAGCAGAAAAGATTTTTGCTTCAATTTTTCATACTGAAGATGCTTTAGTGAGACCATCCATTGCTTCAGGAACGCATGCATTGTACTTGACTTTATCATCTTTATTAAATTATGGGGATGAAGTAATTGCAATATCGGGAAGACCATATGATACATTGCTTACAGTACTTGGTCAGGAAGGAAACGAACCAGGTAACTTAAAAGAAATAGGGGTTATATATAAAGAAATTCCTCTTTACAACAATGATATTGACTGGGAAAGCGCGTTAAA
>JAQSYS010000096.1 GCA_029256005.1 Sedimentibacter sp. | reverse complement strand
GGAGGAAATTATGCAAATTAAATTATGGATAAACAATAAAGAATATCAAGATGATATTTTGCCTGATACTTTGCTAATTGATTTTTTAAGAGCTAAGGGTCAATTAAGTGTAAAGCGTGGTTGTGAAACATCTAATTGCGGTCTATGTACAGTTATGTTAGAAGGAAAGCCAATATTATCATGCTCTGTACTGGCTCTTCGCGCTAACAATCTGCATGTAACAACAATTGAAGGATTACAAAAGGAAGCTGAAGATTTCGGAGCCTTCCTAGCTGATGAAGGTGCTGAACAGTGTGGTTTCTGCAGTCCTGGATTTATAATGAACGTACTATCGATGGTTAATGAGCTTAAGGACCCATCAGAAAATGATATAAAGAAATATTTAGAAGGAAACCTCTGTCGCTGCACCGGATATATGGGACAGTTGCGTGCTGTTAAGAAATATATTGAGTTAAAAAACAAAAAGGAGGTTTCTTATGAAGTTTGTTAATAAGGGTGTCAGAAAAAAAGATGCAATGTCATTAGTTACAGGCAAGCCTGTATACACAGACGACGTTACTCAAGGCAGCAGTTTAATAGTAAAGCTTTTAAGAAGCCCTCATGCTCATGCTTTAATTGAAGAAATAAATACAGAGAAAGCTAAAAATATACCCGGCATAGAATGTATATTAACATATAATGATGTTCCAAAAGCAAGATTTACTACAGCCGGTCAAACATATCCTGAACCAAGTCCCTATGACAGACTTATACTTGACCAAAGATTAAGATGTGTAGGAGATCCTGTAGCTATAGTTGCAGGATGGGATGAAGCATCTGTTGATAAAGCACTTAGATTGATAAAAGTTAAGTATGAAGTTTTGGAACCATTGTTGGATTTTAGAGAAGCAAAAGACAATAAAATATTGGTTCATCCTGAAGAAGATTTTCAAGCTCTTTGCGAAGTGGGAGCCGATAACACAAGAAATATCTGCTCCTGTGAAACCATGGAAGTCGGAAATGTTGAAGAAGAATTAAAAAAATGTGTTCATATAATTGAACAAACATACAGTACTAGAGCTAACAACCAAGCCATGATGGAAACATTCAGAACTCATGCAAGCATTGATGCTTACGGAAGACTAAATGTTGTATGCTCCACTCAAATTCCATTCCATGTAAGAAGAATATTGGCCAATGCTCTTCAAATACCAAAGTCAAAAATTCGTGTTATAAAACCTAGAATCGGTGGAGGTTTCGGCGCAAAGCAATCTGTAGTAAGTGAACTATTCCCTGCCATAGTAACATGGATTACTGGAAAACCATCTAAAATGATTTATTCTCGTAAGGAAAGTTTCACTAATGGTAGCCCAAGACATGAAGCTGAAATTAAAATCAAGCTTGGTGCAGATGAAAACGGAATAATAAAAGCTATCTATATGTATTCACTGTGGAATGCAGGTGCTTATGGAGACCACGGACCAACTACCGTTGGATTGTCAGGTCACAAAGCAATGACTATCTATCATGCAAATGCATATAAGTTTGATAATGATGTTGTTTATTCTAACACCATGGGTGGTGGAGCGTTCAGAGGTTACGGTGCAACACAGGGCTTCTTTGCATTAGAATCAGCTGTAAATGAATTGGCTGCAAAGCTGGATATGGACCCCACAGTTTTAAGAATGAACAACATGCTTACAGAAAATAATATTGGAAAAATTCTTCCTACTTACTACGATGAAGAATTAAAGAGCTGCACATTGGATAAATGTCTTGAAAAAGCTAAGGAAATGATTAAGTGGGATGAAAAATATCCTTCTTTAGACATAGGAAACAACAAGGTACGTTCTGTAGGATGTGCTGTTGCAATGCAGGGTTCTGGAATTTCCTTTGTTGATGTTGGAGCTGTTGAAATAAGATTAAATGATGACGGATTTTACACACTGATGATTGGTGCAACGGACATGGGAACTGGCTGTGACACAATTCTTGCTCAAATGGCAGCAGATTGCCTTGACACAGAATTTGACAACATAGTAGTTCATGGAGTTGATACAGACTTATCTCCTTATGACACCGGTTCATATGCATCAAGCACAACATACATTACAGGCATGGCGGTTGTTAAAACCTGTGAATCATTAAGAAGTAAAATATTAACTGAAGGAGCAAGACTTCTTGATTGCCCTGCTGAAGACTGTGAATTTGACGGCAAACAAGTATTTTGCACTAAATCAAACAAAAGCTTATCACTTGCTGAAATAGGCAATAGCACATATTTCGGAGCTAATAATTTACTTTCAGCCAGCGAATCTCACTTCTCTCCTACTTCACCACCTCCTTTCATGGCAGGATTAGTAGAAATAGAGGTTGATAGGCTTACAGGAAAGATTGATATCATAGACTATGTAGGAGTAATTGACTGCGGAACTGTCATTAATCCAAATCTAGCAAGAATTCAGGCCGAGGGCGGTATTGTTCAAGGAATGGGAATGACACTTTATGAAGATATCAAGTATGATAAAAACGGTAGAATGCTCAATGATTCATTCATGCAATACAAGATACCATCACGTCTTGATGTGGGCACAATAAGAATAGATTTCGAATCAAGCTATGAACCAACTGGTCCTTTTGGTGCAAAATCAATCGGTGAGCTTGTAATTAATACTCCTGCTCCTGCTATTGCAAATGCAGTGTACAATGCAACCAAGGTGAATATAAGAAATTTACCGATAACAAGCGAAAAAATAGTAATGAGAATGCTTAAAAACATTTAGACTAATAATATTAAAAGGTAATCCAATGGATTACCTTTTAATATTACTCTTCATGATATTCGTTTTGAGAATTTTTAGAATCATTGTAATACATATTTAGTTTCTTTAAATTTGTCACCCATAAATAAATAACAAATGGTATAAACAAAAGCATTAACAGTTCTATTCCTGACATTAAAATGAAATCAAAAATACCGTGAAGTATAACAGGAACTGTCAATGATTTTTTATAAAAATAATTGCTTTCTTCAGGCGTTGATGCAAACTTTGACAAGGACAAGTAATATCCCATTGTTATAGCAAACAACATATGAGCAGGAACTGATAATAATGCTCTGTAGAGTCCTATTGATTCTACATCAGGAAACCTGAATACTACATACATAATATTTTCAATAGTAGCAAACCCAAGGGCTGACATAACACAGTAAACTATCCCGTCAAGCTTTTCATTAAATACAGGATTATAATAAACTTGTTTTATTACTACCTGCCTTTTCATGTATTCTTCTACGAGACCGGCAACAATAAATGCTGTATATCCTGCACCTAAAATCCCTCCGAAAATATTGAAGTTCATTAATAAGTTTTCCACAATTACTGTTGGAATTACAGAAATTATCCCAAGTATAAACACTTTTAGAAGCATTCTTATGGGTTCTCTGTCATGCCTGTCAAACCAATAAATTATTAATCCCAAAGCTATACCGGGAGTTACTGCTGTTATAAATAAATTCAAATTATTAAATTCCCCTTTCATTATGAATGTTTATTTCGTATTAATTCAATTTGATTTTGTTAGGCTTTCAAGAGAAACATAAAATTTCTTATACTTTTTGCCCGATTTGTCCATATAATTACCATGAATGTCTGGACTCATAACTGTTGCTTTTTTGTTAATTCTTTGAATAAATCCATCAATAAATTTTCCGTTATATTTGAATCTTACATTGTCACCCGGCTTTAATCCATACTCATGTGCATTAACTTCATTGGAACTGACTAATTTATGGGTTGTTTCTGTCTGTCCGAATAAATTAAAAATTAAATCCTTATATGGTCTTTTTCTACAGCTTGATTTCTTTAACACTAAAAATTCTATAACATGACAAAGCTCATGCTCAAAAACAAGCATCAAGCTTTCTAATATGCTGCCAGCTTCTATTCCACCAACATATTTGGATCTTTCTATCTTATCGAAATTACTCAAGTGATTTAAAGATATTTTAACCTCAAACTCAATATCTTCATTTCGAATTTGTGCAATGTTTTTCTTAGTTCTTGTATTTCCGGCTGCCCTTGTCAATTGTTTTGACAATATAAATCTTATTTTACCCTTGAAGTTTTGTTTAAACCAATAATTAAGAAAAATCTCATCATATAGATCAAATAATATATGTAAATCTTTTTCTGATATTTTATTAAATTTTTCAGATTTAATATTCTCAGACTTATTAAACAAAAAACTTTTTAATATACTTCTTTTTTCATCTATGGTCTTTATATCATATTTTATGTTAATCAATTTTCCTCCAACTAGTCATAAATAGAGAATTATTTCTTTTTATAATATCTTTTTCTTCTTGTTTGATTGCTTGTATTTTTAGTATTCTTTTGTGGGATGTCATTTTGCTTCATAGATACCCACATGGAAGTTCCACCTTCCTCGATCTTTGTATTAATATCAAGGAAATCAAATTTCTTCAAAAACTTAGAAAGCTTGGTGTCACCGTAATTCCTTACATCAAAATCCGGATATCTTTTTACTAACTTACTTCCTAATTCGCCCATGTGCATGCTTTGCTCATCATCATCAATTTCATTCATCATTTTAATAATAGCAGCTTTTATGGTATTTAACTCAGTCATTGTTTTCAAATTGTTTTTATCCAATTTGCTGAACTTGTCTTGTGAATCCTGTTCTGTTTCTTCCCTGGAATCAGTTTTGTTTCGATTACTTAAAGAACCGGAAGATGTTTGATCATTTATCTCTTTGTTCTTTTCTTCAGTTTCAGCCAGTACATCTAAGTATTTAAACTGATTACATGACGCAATAAATGGTTTTGGCGTTTTCTTTTCTCCCATACCAACAACCAGCATTCCTGACTCACGCAGTCTGGAGGATAATTTTGTGAAGTCACTGTCACTGGATACAATACAAAATCCATCTACATTTCCTGAGTAAAGTATATCCATGGCATCGATAATCATCGCTGAATCTGTTGCATTTTTACCTACTGTGTAACCATATTGCTGTATGGGTGAAACTGAGTTTTCCAGCAATACATCCTTCCATGATGATGCATTGGGTTTTGTCCAGTCTGCATAAATCCTTTTATAAGTTGCCTCTCCATAATTAGTTATTTCATCCAAAATATATTTTATATATTTAGCTGATACATTATCAGCATCAATCAATACGGCGAATCTTTTTTCATTCAACATAAAATTTCCTCTCATTTCTGTTCGTATACAAATCTTAATCACTTATAACTATAATATATTTTATTACTGAAAATATCAAGAAATATATACCGATTGTAATAATTTAGGATATATCTACGTCTACTAAAAACATAAATAATATACATGCATATATTAAAATATAACCATTATGTAATGGAGGTAATTATGTTTCGTAAAAATAATAACACTAATAATCACGATAAATTGTTAATGAAAAAAGCTAATTTAAGCACAAATAACGAACAAGGATTTATAAAAATAAGGGTAAGCACTGGTCTAGGAAAACTTCCTTTAAGTGGTGCAAAGGTTACTGTATATGTTGCACTTGACGAACTTGTACCTATTCAAACCGTTACTAGTGATGAAATGGGAAACTGCCCTATTATTACACTGCCTGTATATTATAATCCTGAAATCAAAGAAATGGATCCTATATATTTTTATACAAATTACATTTTCAGTGTCAACTTCAATAATTATTATCCTGTTGCAACTTACAGCGTACAAGTGTTTCCAGGCATCACAACTGAATTTGATGTAAACATGAATCCTGTGCCTGCTATAGATCCTTTTACTAATAGAGAGCAACAGACAGTTATACCAAGAATCGATTTGTAAATTATAGAACCTCAGCACAACACAGTCAAAGATTTCAATTGAGTTCAGTAAGATTATTAAATACAAAAAGGGCATCCCCATAAAGTTGTTAAATTTTTGGTATATGCCCTTATCATTACAATGCATTAGTTCGTTTTATTTAAACTTATTATCCTATTATTTCTTCAATACATAAATTCCCGTAAAACCACAGTTCGAATTTAACAGGAAGTATTGGCAAATCTGAAACTTCTACATGAAAATCTGTGCCGCCTGATTCAAAAAAATTTACTTTTGATTTGCGAATTAATTCGCCGTTTATGTCATACAGCCTATACTCATGCCTATTGTCATTCTTAACTGGTTCTATTGTGCAAAAATGCAATATGAAGACATCTCTGTCTAATAGGCTGTTATATACAATATTGTAATCTATTATGTAATTATTGTTGTATTCAAACATGTCTGGTTCGACAATAAACATTTTGTTTTTTCCAAACAAGTTACATGCTCTTTTATAATCTGCATTGCACCTGAATATAATATTTTTTAATAGCCTCAGCGGGACGGGTTCATCAATTAAAAGTTCTGATTGTTTTCTTCTGCAAAACAGTTCATTAACATCCCCATTCAAGCATTGCGAACCGGCTCTTTTGTCAAAGACAACTTCCCAATCAATATCATAATTAAAAAAATCATAATTCATTCCAAAATTGGTATCGAGAAAATCAGCATTACCATCTGTATAAAGTGCTAAATCTAAATATAATATGTCTTCATTAAATAAAAGATATACGGGAATACTTAATTTCTGCATTGCTTCATAGTTGTTCTTATCTACATAATAAAACCGCGTGCATCCTTTGACCTTACCGGGTATTTTATTTATTCTTACTTCATCTAAAGCATCATAAAATTCTATATTATTGGCATAGCACA
>JAQSYS010000095.1 GCA_029256005.1 Sedimentibacter sp. | reverse complement strand
GATGATATTGAAAATGGTCAAATAATTATTGAAGAAGGTAAAATAAAAGCAGTAGGTAATAACTTAGAAATTCCTGTGGATGCAGAAGTAATTGATGCTAAGGGTTATCTAGTTACTCCAGGTCTTATTGACGGACACTGTCACATAGGCATGTGGGAAGAAGGTATAGGTTTTGAAGGAGAAGATGGAAATGAGGATGTTGAACCAATTACACCTCAGTTAAGAGCTATAGATGCAATTAATCCAATGGACCAGGGATTTCAGGATGCCATAGAAGGCGGTGTTACAACTGCAGTTACAGGACCTGGAAGCGCAAATGTAATCGGTGGAACATTCCTTGCTATGAAGACATATGGCAGAAGAGTGGATGACATGGTGATAAAGGACCCTGTTGCAATGAAAATTGCATTTGGTGAAAATCCAAAAAGAACTTATAATGAACAACATAAGTCTCCTGTAACAAGAATGGCAATTGCTGCACTCTTGAGAGAAACTTTGTATGAAGCAAAGCAGTACATGGAAGATATGGAAGAGGCTAAGGAAGATCCTGACAAAAAGCCTGACTTTGATTTGAAGCTTGAGGCATTACTTCCGGTAATGAGAAAGGAAATTCATTTAAAGGCACATGCTCACAGAGCTGATGATATATTTACTGCTCTAAGAATTGCCAAAGAATTTGATTTAGACATCACACTGGAACACTGTACGGAAGGTCATTTAATTACAGAGGAATTAAAGGAAGCAGGAAAAGCATGTTTAATAGGGCCAACATTTGGTTCTCGCGTTAAATATGAACTAAAAAATAAAAGCTTTGAAACACCTAAAATATTATTTGATGCAGGTATAAAAATTGCAATAATTACTGATTCTAATGTTATACCAATTCAGCATATTCCTATGTGTGCAGGTATGGCTGTAAAAGCAGGACTTCCTGAAGAGGAAGCATGGAAGTCAATAACGATTAATCCGGCAGAAATTACAGGAATAGCTGATAGAGTTGGAAGCATCGAGGTTGGAAAGGATGCAGATATAGCAATATTTAAAGGAAATCCACTATTGGATGTTGATTACGAAACAGCAATGACACTTATTGATGGTAAGGTAGTTTACAGAAATGATAAGGTAATGATGTAAAAAGCTAATAAATAATAAAGGGGACGCTCATAGCGTTCCGTTTTTTGTATGGTGAATGAATTGTATTGGCGAACTAAATACCATTAATAATACAAAAAAACAAAAAAAGTTACGAAATATATGAAAAAAAACTTGCAAAATGTCCGTAGAAAGAATAAACTAATCTGTGGTTAAAAAAAGGATGGTAATTATGAAAAATAAAATAATAAATATTGCAGTAATAGCTCACGTCGATGCAGGAAAATCAACTTTAGTAGATGCATTCCTTCAGCAGAGCGGAGTTTTCAGAGAAAATCAGGAACATGTAGATCAAGTAATGGACTCAAATGCGATTGAGCGTGAAAGAGGAATAACAATTTATTCAAAAAACTGCTCAGTTATGCACAATGATTATAAAATAAATATAGTAGACACACCTGGACATGCTGACTTCTCTTCAGAAGTTGAACGTATAATGAAGACAGTTGATACAGTTATATTGCTTGTTGACTCAATAGAAGGACCGATGCCGCAAACTAGATTTGTTTTACAAAAATCTCTTGCCATAGGTCTTAGACCTATATTGCTTATAAATAAAATAGATAAGAAAAACCATAGGGCAGATGAAGTTGTTAATATGGTATTTGATTTGTTTGTTGAGCTTAATGCAAATGATGAACAGCTAGACTTTCCTATCCTATATGGAATTGCTAAACAAGGTATTGTGCAATATGAATTGGATCAGCCAAGTGAAAACATAGTTCCATTATTTGATACAATAATTAAACATGTACAGCCATATCCAGACAAAGACAATGATGATTTACAAATGCAAGTATCTTCTTTGGCTTATGATGAATATATAGGAAGACTTGGGGTTGGCAGAATTACTGCTGGATCAATAAAAGAAGGTCAGACGGTATCAGTTGCTAGACATGACGGAACTGTTGATAAACAGAAAATAAACAGCATATTTGTTTATCATGGCCTTAGCAGAGTAAGTGTAAAAGAAGCAGTCAGCGGTGATATAATAGTTGTTTCAGGCGTAACAAATATTTCAATAGGAGATACGATTTGTACAGAAAACAAACCAAATCCAATGGAAACAATTAAAATAGAAGAACCAACATTGTCAATGAACTTCTTAATCAATACTTCTCCATTTGTAGGGTTGTCAGGAAAATATGTAACAACAAGACATCTTAAGGGTAGACTAGAAAAGGAACTTGAAATTAATGTGGGATTGAGGGTTGAATCCTTAGAAGACGCAGTTGACGGATATAAGGTATCCGGAAGAGGTGAGCTTCATCTTTCTATACTTCTTGAAAACATGAGAAGAGAAGGTTATGAGGTTGCAGTTTCAAGACCTGAGGTAATATTAAAGAAGGTTGACGGCGTAGTAATGGAGCCTATTGAAAGAGTATTTATAAATGTTCCCGAAGTATATTCAGGCTCTGTAATATCAAAGCTTAATGTTAGAAAAGGAATGATGTCTTCCATGTCTCCAGACGGAAACTATGTAAAGATTGAATACATGGTGCCTACCAGAGGACTACTAGGATATCGTACTGAGTTAATAAATGATACAAGAGGCGAAGGCACAATGGTTAGAAGCTTCGATCATTATGAAAAATACAAGGGAGAAATTCCACAAAGATTAAATGGTGTTTTAATATCAAATGATGAAGGTGATGCAATTGCTTATTCATTAAACAATATTGAAAGCAGAGGATCATTGTTTATCAGCCCTGGAGAAAAGGTGTATGAAGGGATGATAATAGGTCAATGTGCAAGAGGCGAGGATATTGTAGTAAACCCTTGCAAGGCTAAAAAACAATCTAACACCAGATCTTCATCTGCTGATGAGTCCATTAAATTAACTCCACCAAGAGTAATGACATTGGAATTAGCATTGGAATTCATTAATGATGATGAGCTTGTTGAAGTAACTCCAGATAATATCAGACTTAGAAAAAGATATTTGACAGAGATCGAAAGAAGAAAAAATGCAAACAGATTAAAAACAAATTAGCTTTTAAATAAAGGAGATTCTTCGCTTACGTACAGAATGACGATTAATATTCTGAGAGTAACGAAGGATCTCCTTCTTTTTACCATTTATTGTTTAATATTTATTTTATTCTGGATAATTTAAATTATCTTTTCCTAAATTGCATAAAACTTCATTATAAAATTTCGAAGCTTCATATTTTGCCATTGGAAGGTTCATATCAAGATAATTTCCACATGATCGTGCATCAGCACCAGGCACTTCTCCGCTAAAATTCATTATAAAGCTGAACATTTCTTTTATAATATCAACAACATCATCTGAACGTAACTCACCCTTAAAAATCACATAAAAACCTGTCCTGCAACCCATGGGACCGAAATAAACAGTTTGGCTGTCATATGTGGAGTGATTTCTTAAGAAAGTTGCACCTAAGTGCTCAATTGCATGTAGTTCTGCTGTGTTTATAACAGGCTCGTTATTTGGTTCTTTCATTCTTATATCAAATGTTGTTACTGTGCTGTCACCAACAACATCTTTTCTTGAAACATAAATTCCACGTTTTAATATTAAATGATTTACTTGAAAGCTTTCTATTTTTTTCATATTACCTCCTTATATAATGCAAAATATATCGTTTTAATTTGTTTTAACATCGTTTGTTATTATGATTCTACACTATGAAATATTAAATGTAAACTTAAAACTTAGTTGAATGACAGGTAAAGTCCTTATTTAAGATTGAAAAAAATGCATTATTATGATATAATTAAATATTATAATTTGGGGTTAAAAAAGGAGTTATGTATGAAGGCAAAAGAATATCTGTCCATAATGCAAAAAATTTTGCACTATATAGATGAAGGTGTACATGTCCTTGATAAAAACGGTAATACGATAATATATAACGAGTCAATGTCTAAACTTGAGAAAATGGCAACCAAGGAAGTTATGAGAAAACCATTTGGTGAAGTTTTTAAAAATTTAAACAGTGAAAGCAGCACTCTGCTTAAAGCTCTTAAATCTCGTGTGACTACTTCTGACCTAAAGCAAACGTATTTAAACAAGGATGGTAAGGAAATAACCACTATTAATACAACACTTCCTATTGTAATAAATGATGAAGTTATTGCTGTTGTAGAGGTTGCAAAAAATATTACCAAAATGACTGAAATGTCTCATACCATATTAAAGCTTCAAAATGAAATAGGCAAGCCCGAAACAGCTAAAACTAAAAAAATAAGAAAGTATAATTTTAATAATATAATTGGAGCGAGCAGTAATTTTGTTGATGTTATAGAAAGAGCAAAAAAAGCATCTAAAAATTCAGCTTCTGTATTTATTTTTGGTGAAACAGGAACAGGCAAGGAACTTTTAGCACAAAGCATTCACTATGAAAGCTCAAGAAAAGATAAACCTTTTATTGCTCAAAACTGTGCAGCACTTCCCGAATCTCTTCTTGAAGGACTTTTGTTCGGTACATCAAAGGGAGGATTTACAGGGGCTGTTGACAGGGCAGGTCTTTTTGAACAAGCAAATGGTGGAACGCTATTGTTAGACGAAATTAACTCCATGCCATATGAACTTCAAGCAAAGCTTCTTAGGGTTCTTCAGGAAAATTATATCAGGAGGGTTGGCGGTACTAATGATATTCCAATTGATGTAAGAATTATTACTACCAGCAATGAACCAACGGAAGCAATTTTGAAATACGGCAAAATTAGAAAAGACTTGTTTTACAGGTTGAATGTCATACAGTTAAATGTCCCTCCTCTTCGTGACAGGAAGGATGATATCATAATGCTTACCAATATGTTCATTCATAAATTTAATGAAAGATTGAATAAAGAAATATTGTCAATAACAAAGGAAGCACAGGATGCATTATTAAAATATGATTTTCCAGGAAATGTTAGAGAACTTGAGAATATTATTATGTCAGCTATAAGCATGTCAGACGACAATGAAAGAATATTAAATATAAATCATTTTAATTTACTTGATATTGCCAGTAATTATGATAATAGTAATCATGAATTAGGCGATGAAGGCATAGATGAATATTTGGAAAACTTAGAGAAACGTATAATAGAAAAAATACTTATAGAAAAAGACTTTAATATAACAAAGGCAGCACAAGCGTTGAAGATCAAGCGTCAAACATTGCAACATAAAATAAAAAAATTTAATATACAATAAACTTATAGAAACTTACAAGTTTTAAGCAAAATAGCAAATATATTTGCATTAACTGCAAAAATATTTGCTATTTTTATGATTTTTTATTTTGAAAATGGTATTTTTATGTAATTTTCCTATATGTATAAATTAAATTTGTTGTGGGATTATAATTAAAACTATTGCATTTTAAAGGAAATACGAGTAATTTTTTAAAAAAATGTTTGTACAGAAAATGTTTGGCATGGTTATTGCTTATATATTAGTACAACTAAGGAGGATTTATGCAGAAAGTAAAAGTTATAATTTGGGGCATGGGGGCAATGGGCTCAGGCATGGCCAAAATGTTATTAAAAAAGCAAGGCGTTGAAATAGTCGGTGCAATTGATATAGGCAGTAAACTTGGAAAGTCAATGTTTGATTTAATTGGAGAAGATAAAGGCGATAAGCCTGAGGTTATAATAGGAACACCTGAAGAAGTAATTAAAGAAAAATGTGCAGATGTGTGTCTATGTGTAACAGATTCATTCACTGCAAAGGCATTTGATAAATTCAAATTTGTAATGGAAAAGGGAATCAATGTAATTTCGAGCGCAGAGGAAATGGCTTATCCTAAGGCACAGGAGCCCGAACTTGCTAAAAAGTTAGATGAAATAGCAAAAGCAAATAAAGTTTCTATATTAGGAACAGGAATAAACCCTGGATTAATAATGGATTTGCTGGTGGTTGTAATGACAGGCTGCTGTGAATCTATTGACCATATATTAGCGAAAAGAGTTAACAGTCTTTCACCATTTGGACCTACTGTAATGGAAGAACAAGGAATCGGATTAACATTGGATGAATTCAACAAGAAAAAAGAAGCAGGCAAAATGTCAGGCCACGTAGGTTTCCATGAGTCAATCAGTATGATTGCTGAAGCAATAGGATGGAAAGTTGATCAGATTACACAGGATATGGAACCAATCGTTACAGATGTTGACAGAAAAGCACCATATGGCTTTGCCAAGGCAGGAGATGTCGCAGGAGTAGCTATGGAAGCCGAAGGATTTGTTGATGGTGAAGTGAAGATTAATATGGAACATCCGCAGCAAATTGAACCTGAACAGGTTGGAGTTAAAACAGGTGATTATGTAATAATAAAAGGTACACCAAACATTAACATGGTAAATTCACCTGAGGTTCCTGGAGGAATAGGCACCATTGCTATGTGTGTAAACATGATACCTCAAGTGATAAATGCAAAACCAGGATTAAAAACAATGATAGATTTACCTGTACCAAGAGCAATCATGGGAGATATGAGATTATTAATCGACCCTGAATGCAAAATTGCACAATAATAGTTGTTCGCTCATAGGAAAGCGACAAAGTCGCAGACTTAATTTAACAATATAATAAAATTATTAGGAGGATTTAAAATGCAAAATGTAAAAGTAATTATTTGGGGACTTGGAGCAATGGGTTCCGGTATGGCTAA